>NZ_JAUBRJ010000094.1:0-24874 GCF_036701805.1 Microcoleus sp. N3A4 | reverse complement strand
GGAGGGGGAGAGTGGGAGAGTGGGAGAGGGGGAGTGGGGGGGAGTGGGGGAGATTTCGGGAATTTCGATCGCCCTTCCTTCCAATATTTGTTGGCGTGCGGTTTGCAAGTTTTGGGCGATCGTCCAACCCTCGGATTGCAACCGTTCTAAAGTCAAGTCGGGAGAATCGATCAAATCTCTGAGGCGTTCGGCGACTTTCCCAAAATCCGGCAATTGCAGCATTCCAGCCAAACCGGAGAGTTGGTAGTAAACCTGGTTAAGGACGGTGAGGCTTTTTGCCAAATCTGCCTCGGAAGCTTGGGAAAGCTCGGTTTCTAGGCGATTGAAGAGTGGCGGCACTTCGTGTTCAAAAATCAGTTTCAGGGTTTCCGGGGCGGGCGATTGGCTGGCTGCGGGAACTGGCGGCTGTTCTGACTTGCCGTACTTGGCTTCAAACTGAGCGTAAATTTGGGCGATCGCCTCCAAGTTTTCCGTTTGATCGGGAGTGCTGATATCCGAGTGCTGGAGTGCTTCGGCCGCAATCGTTTTGAGAGTGTCCACCGCTTTGAGCAAAACAGTTACAGTGGCTGGTTCCAGGGCCGATAAGTCCGTGCGATCGCGCAAAATGACAAAACAGTCCTCCAGCGTGTGAGCTGCGGCCGACACGTTTTTAAAGCCCAACATCGAACCCGCACCTTTAATCGAGTGAGCCGCCCGAAACATTTCTTTAACTGCCGCTTGTCGCTCTTTCAAACCCGCAGCTTCCATCGCCAGCAGGTGCGTCTCCATTGACTGGAGAAACTCTTGGGTTTCTGCGGTAAAAGCATCTATTAATTCGTTTAAATCATCATCATTCATATCAGTTTGTTGTCGGTTGACAGTTGACAGTTGACAGTTGTCTGTTGGCAGTTTTTTTATATATGATGTCCGGTTAATTGACTGTAATTATTGTAGGGGCGGGTTTACGATTATCAATACTAAATCCGGCATTCTTAGTCCGCTAGCAGCAGTGGACTTCGTTTGTTTAATAGCGATTTCAATCGCCGAATTATCTAATCTGTCAACGGTCAACTGTCAACTGTCAACTGTCAACGGTCAACTGTCAACGGTCAACCGTCAACTGTCAACGGTCAACTGTCAACTGTCAACTGTCAACTGACTAACTGCGGAAATTCGCCACAGACTTTTGCAATTTGCTGACAGAACCGGACAGATCGTCCAAAGATTCCTTAACATCCGCACCTTTTTGTGCGGTCGTATTAGCAATCTCGTTGACTTGCTGCATACTGTTAGCAATTCCCTCAGCAGAAACAGTTTGCTTGGCAGATGCGATAGTAATATTCTGCACCAAAGCATTCATTTCTCGACTAACTTCGATGATGGCATTGAGGTGAGTTTTAGCTTCGCTTGCCAGCTTAGTGCCTTCCACTACCTCCAGCGTCCCCGATTCCATTGCCTTCATCACGCGGCTGATTTCTTCTTGAATTGTACCGACTATTTCGGAGATTTCCTCAGTAGCGCCGGCCGATCTTTCTGCTAATTTCCGCACTTCTTCGGCGACAACTGCAAAGCCTAAACCTTGTTCGCCGGCTCGCGCCGCCTCAATAGTAGCATTCAGAGCTAATAAATTAGTTTGCGAAGCAAGTTGAGAAATCGAAGTCACAATTTTGCCAATTTGCTGCGAAGATTCGCCCAAACGCTTCATCATTTTTGAGGTAGAGGCGATCGTCAACCGGAGCCCGTTAATGCCTTCGACAGCTCGATCGACCGCCACACCGCCTGCTTCAGCCGTGTGAGAAGACTGCTGAGCCACAGTTTCTGCCCGCACTGAAACATCTCGCACGTCGCGGATCGAATTCACAATCCGCTCGATTTCCTGCATGATGGCAGATATTTTTGTGGCTTGAACTTCCGCCTGTTGGGTGAGTTGGCTGGTATTGTTAATTGACTCGCCGGTGGCAGATGTTACCTCTTCGGCTAAAGTTTGAATTCCCGTTACCACCTTCCGCAGAGAACCGATTAAGAAGTTGAAAGAGTCGGCGACAGCACCTAAAACGTCGTTAGTCACTTCCGCCCTGACTGTCAAGTCGCCTTGAGCAGCACCTTTAATTTCTCCCAACAATTTGAGGACTTGCTGCGTCAGAGAATCAGCTTCAGCTTTGCGTTCTGCTGCCAATTTTTCCAGTCGTTCTTCTGCCTCTTTGCGCTCGGTGATGTCAAAGCGAATGGCGATATATTTGATGATTGTGCCGCTGGTATCAAAGATGGGGGATATCGTCGAATCTACCCAGTAAAACGAGCCATCTTTGCGTCGGTTTTTGATTTCCCCTTTCCACACCAAACCGCGAGAAATTGTCACCCACATTTCTGGAAAAAATGATTTGGGATGGTAGCCGGAATTGATCAGGCGGTGGTTGCGGTGCAGGAGTTCTCCCATGCTGTAACCGGATATTTCAATAAATCTGTCGTTGACGTAGGTAATCGTTCCTTTGGAGTCAGTTTCGCTGACGATCGCCGATTCGTCGAGAGCATTTTGCCGCGTTTTGAGTTCTTGCAGCAAGCCTTCCTGTGCCTCTGCCAACTGCTGCATTCGCTGCTGGGATGCTCTTTCCTGCGTGACGTTGCGGCAAACGACTACGCCGCCTTTGAGCGCCCCCGTTTCATCTTTAAGCGGGCTGCCGTTAATTTTCACCCACAGGCCTTCCGGCTTGCCTGCGTGGCGGGTGAAAACCTCTACTTCGTGTACTGATTCTCCTCGAATCGTGCAGGCTAAAGGTATGTCGGCTGTTGGATAGGGAGTGACGGTATCGGGCAAAAATAAACTGTATTTTGCCGACCACTCGCCGCGAAGAGTATCTGTCGAACTGATGCCAAAGATATCTTCGGCGGCGGGGTTGACCAAAATAAAATTGCTATTTTCGTCGGCAGCAATTATGCCGTCGCCAATGCTGTTTATTAGCAGTTGCAAGAGATTGCTTTGCTGCCGAAATTGGTCTTCGGAACTGGCTAATTGGGCTGTTGTTTGTTGCAGTTGCACCATCGCCTGTTTGCTTTCGGTAATGTCGCGAGCGACTGCATACATGAGCTTTTGTTCGGTTTCAGGTCGCACTTTCCACGACAGCCACCTGTAGGAACCGTCTTTGCAGCGGTAGCGATTTTCAAACAACTGTACTTCGGCGCCATCGGATATTTTTCCCGCTTCGGCTGTGGTTTGTTCGCGATCGTCTGGATGGACGAAATTGATAAAAGGTTGGTTTTCCACTTCTTCTAGGGTGTAGCCGAGGGTTGTTTCCCAAGCGGGATTGAGGCGCTTGAATTTCCCTTCAAAATCTACAATACAAATCAAGTCTAGGGAAAGGGTAAAAAATCGATCGCGCTCTACTTCTGCTTTTTTGCGATCGGTAATTTCTACTGCTACTCCCCCAACGCCGATGGGTTTGCCGTCTGATCCCGGTAAAGGAAAGTAAGAAGCCAGCCAATCTCGCACGACGCCCGGTTGGTTGAAGGTTGAACCCGACACCTCAATATTTAAAAACGGTTGGTTGGTGGCGAGAATCTGCTCCAACATCGGCTGTAGGGTATCGATCATTTCAGGTAGAACTTCCCTCACCGTCTTACCGAGGTGTTCGGCAACTGAGGTGCCGGTGGTTTGCGCTAATTTCTCGTTGACTTGCACGAAACGCAACTGGTCGTCAAAAATAAACATTGAGGCCGGGGCCGCTGTGAAAAATGCGTCAAAGCGGGTTTGACGCAAAACTAATTCTCGTTCTAGGGCTTTGCGATCGGTGATGTCGCGGCCTTCTGGAATTAGCAGCAAGACTTTGCCGCTGTCGTCTTTAATGGGTTTGATGGAGAAGTCAACGGTCGCCACTGCACCGCCGGCAACTAGCACATCCACTTCGTAGCGGACTACCTCGCCGGCGGCGGCAGAGACGATCGCTTCTCGTATCTGTTGCTTGGCTGCTGGGGAAATCTGCCACCACAGGATTTCCGAAAACGGGGTGCCTACTATGTCTTCGAGCAGCAGGTCTGCTGTGGCGAGGGCTGTTTGGTTGGCTTGCAAAACGGTGCCGTCCGGTTTGAGCAGAGCTATGAATTGGAACGATTGGTCGAAAATGGCTCGGAACAGTCTTTCGCGATCGCGCAGCATCTCTTCTGAGCGTTTGCGATCGCTGATGTCGCGAGTAACTGTAGCTAGGCCCACTGGCGAGCCGGTTTCTGGGTTTTTGACGGTAAATAGGGTGAAATCAACGGGACAGTTTTCGCCGGTTTGAAAGTTCCTCAAGCGGAATTCGCCCTGCCAAAAACCGTCTCGCACAGTAGCCGGCAGAATTTCTTCTTTTAAGCTTTTAGCATCTTCTGCTGTTAGGAAGTCATATAGAGTTTTGGTTTTGACTTCTTCAATATTTTGCAATCCGGCTAGTTTAATGCCAGCAGCATTCAGGTATGTTGCCTCTCCCTCCAGGGTAGCCGTGCCAATAAAATCTGAGCTGCTTTCTACGATCGAAATCAATCTTTGCTTTTCGATTTCTGCTTGCTTGCGCTCCGTAATATCGTTGTTGGTTTCTAAAATTGCTTTGGCTTTTCCCTGTTCGTCTCTCTGCAAATTCCAGCGACTGAATACGGTGATTTGGGTGTTGTAATTGGTGGTGTGGATTAGTTCTCCTTCCCAATAATCCTGATCTTCTAACTGTGCCAATATGGCTGTAAAAGGCTGGGTAAAAATAGTTTTAAATAGACTGGTGGTGAGTTTCCCCAAGGCTTCTTTTTTTGTCCAGCCGTACATCCGTTCGGCTCCCTGATTCCAATAATTAATCGTGCCGTCAATATCCCTAACGATCAAGGCGTCGCTGGCCAGGTCGAGCATTTGCAAGTTCTGCTGCAAGGCTTGTTCTACGCGCTTGCGTTCTTTAATGTTGCGGGCGATCGTTGAGATAAATTCAACTTCTGAACTCTCGGATTTGTGGGCAACAATTACTTGAGAAACTGGTAGTTCTTCGCCGTCTAAACTCTGCCAAACTGTCTCGCCACTCCACGCCCCGTCCCGGCAAGCTGCGGGGATGGCGACGTTCATAATAGTGTCGATACTTTTGGGGGATAGCATGACGGAAAAGTTGATTCCGGCTACATCTGCGTTTTCGCCAAGTTTCAACATTTCTCTGGCGGCGCGGTTGAGATAAATGGTGCGCTGTTGGGAGTCGGCGATGGCTACCCAGTCTGTTGTGGTTTCTAAAATTGCTTTGAACCGCAATAGTTCTTGTTCGGATTTGCGGCGCTGTGTGATGTCGCGCGCCAAGCCGAGCATTCCTAAAATGTTGCCTTCTGCGTCTTTGAGGGGCAATTTCAGGGTGTCGAAGCTGTGTACTTTGCCGTCGGCTAAGGTGGCTGAGTCGTTGGAGTCCGGCGCTACCTGGTTGCCGGCCCGGAAGTTTTGGATTTGGTTCTGGGAATCGGTTTGGGCCTGGAAGCTGCCAAAGATTCGATCGACCGATATGCCGATTTCTGCGTCGTCTTTGCCGATAATTTCTGCTTGGGTTTTGCCGAAGGCGGCGGCGAAACCTGCATTGACTAGGGTGTAGCGCAAGTTTCGATCTTTGACGAAGATGCAGTCAGGTGTAGCGTCAATGACTGTCCGCAGCAAGATTTGGGAGCTTTCTACTTCTGCCAGTGTCTGCCGCAGTTGTTCTTCGACTTGCACGCGCTTGGTGATCTCTCTGATGGCGCAGACGAGAATTTTGCTGCCGCAGGCATCTACAAAGATAGATTTTTTGGCGGAGAAATAGAGGGTGTTTCCTGCTGGGTCTGTGATGGTTTCTTGGATTGTGCTGCTGGTATTTGCCAAGAAAACTAATTCGTCTTTTTCTCTATATGCGTCTGCTTGCTCTTTGGGCAAGAATTCGTCGTAGGATTTGCCAATTATTTCGGATCTGCTGCGACCTATGTATTGACAAAAAGCATCGTTTAATGTTAAAGAGCGGTGCTGTTCGTCTGTGACGTAAATCGGGTCGGGGATGGTGTTGAGGACGTTGTTTAAGAATTGTTCTGAGGCTTTTAATTGCTCTTCGACTGCTGTGCGATCGCCAATTTCCTCTTGCAATTGTGCGTTAGTTTGCAGGATCTGCTCGGTTCTTTCATTAACTCGCTGCTCTAGTTCTGCAGTTAGCTGCTGCAAAGCCGCTTCTGTCTGTTTGCGTTGGGTAATGTCGCTGCCTTCGGCGAGGATTTGAAATATTTCTCCTGTTTCATTTAACAGCGGCTTAAACGACACGTCAATGACTTTCACCTGGTTGTTGGCTCCGGTGATTTCGTATTCTTCCCGAACAAACTTGCCGACAGAGACTTGTTTAATGTTCGTTTTTAGGCGCTGCTGGTTGGTTGGGGATGATGCCCACCAAGGTGCGTGCCAAAATTTCAGTCCCAGCACTTCTGATGCTTGGAAATCACCCAATTCTAGCGCTGTCTGATTTGCTTCGAGCAGAGTGCCGTCTGGCTCCAATAATGCCATTACTTGAAAAGCTTGGTCGAAGATTGCCTGAAATCGCTGGGTAGTTTCGCTGAGGGCTTGTTCTGTTGCTTTTTTGGAGTTCAGGATTTGGGTGGAACCTACTAAGAAGTCGTAGCGGTTGGACAAACTCAAAAAAGCGATCGCCGGAATTACAGTTATCCAATCGGACACGGTTTGCACCACCGGGGAGTGCGGCAGTCCCAGGTATTCGGCGGCGTGGCCGCTGTGACCGAAAGCGCAACTCCAAAATATGCCGGCTGTGACTGTGGCGAAGATGTCGAACCCGAATTGACGGTTTCGCCACAAACCTAAGCTGATCAGCGAGGCGATGGCCAAGTAACAGAAACAAATGATGCAATTAGCAACTCCAGCTATCAGCGATTGGGAGAAGTCAGGCAATGTCAGGGTGAAAGTCGTGGCGATCGAGCTATAGAGAAGTTTGATCATAATTAATAATTGGCAAATTATGCCCTTTTAGATTTTAGATTAAACAATTTGGAATGACTTATGAGATCAATTCCGGTTGCACTCCTCGAAATGACTGTTGACTGTTGACTGTTGACTGTTGACTGTTGACTGTTGACTGTTGGCTGTTGACTGTTGACTGTTGACTGTTAACTGTTGACTGTTGACTGTTAAAAATCTAAAATCTAAAATCTAAAATCTAAAATCGGTTGACTGTTGACTGTTGACTAAAATTATGTCAAATGACAACTGACTGTTTGGACATTTGAACAATACCGATGCAACCGGAAACGATATGAGATAATGATTTGGAACTTTCCAAGAAGTGTATTACTTTTTGGAACTGGTATCAGATACGGGCGATCGTCCGTTAAAAATTTTGATGTTTGCCGTTCCCGATTTATCTGTATTCTTAATTTTTAGATTCTTGATTTTTACCAGCGTTCGGAATGAGCGATCGCTTCTACATCGACAATCATTAGCAAGCGTCCTTCGGAATTGTACAGACCTTTTAAAAAGGGAGCTAGGTCGGGACTGACATCTAGTGCTGAGACAATGCGATCGGGATTTAGAGGTAAAACTCCTTCGACGCGGGAGACGGCCAATCCCAGGCGCATTCTCGACAATCTCACGTCTCGCGGATCGGGCGCTTCCACCACTAAGATGCGGGTGCTTGGGTGGTCGGTGTCAACCGGAGCGAGGCCTGTAAACCGTCCGAAGTCTGCTGCTGCTAAGATTTCGCCCCGCAAGTTGGTTAATCCCAGCAAAAATGGCAGGGTGTTCGGAACCGGAGAAATCGGTTGTTCGTTGAGGGAAAGCACTTCTCGCACTGCGTCTAACTCTACGCCGAACAGACTGCCTCCTTGACCGAAGAGGAGAAATTGCTTTGTTCCACTTGCCTGAGTCCCCGCAGCGGGGGGAGCCGTTGTTTTCATTGCTTATTTTGAGTTTCTAGTGTAGCTTAACAAATTACTATTTTACTTTGCCTGGAAAGCCGATCGCGAGACGTGAGTTTTTCAGCATCAGTTTTTGGGCATCAAATGCTTGGGTTAAATAAATCCCGGGTTTGGCAACGGGGCCAGTCGCTATCATTAAAGGTAAAACTTTTAGGGAATTTTGAAACCCAATTTCTTAAAAAAAAACGGGGTTTCTCAGTATGATATTTTTTTGTGACAACTGCTGAGCACTTTATATTCTGTTTACGCTGAAAGCAGGCGCTGCACGATGTTGACGAGTTGCTGAGGTTCAAAGGGTTTGCTGACGTAAGCGTCGGCCCCTAAATCGGTTCCCCAAGCTTTATCGATATCGGTGTTTTTATGAGTACAAAATACTACTGGCAAGTGTGCTGTTGCGCGATCGCCCCGCAATTCTCTGATCACTTCAAATCCGTTCATTCGCGGCATCACTACATCTAAAACAACGAGAGCCGGATGGGTTTTGCGGATCAGGGCGATCGCTTCTTCGCCGTCGCCTGCCCGGAGCACATCCATTCCGGCATCTTGAAGAATGCGGCAGATGATTTCTAGTTCGCTGGGAACGTCGTCCACTACTAAAACTTTTGACATAATTCCACACTTCCTTGCTGTTGTTGACAGCCACAATCTTTGTTCAGAAGCAGGCGCGCTCGACTGTTTGACTGCACCGCGAACAAATTAACGTACTTCCAAATACAATATAGCCGATCGCATGGCTGAATGGAAAAACGAAGAAGGATGTAGTTATTTAGCAAAAAATGAAGAAGGCCCTTCGGCTTACTTCGGCTTCGCTCAGCACAAGTCACGAGCGAGTAAAAAGAAGGAAGAGAAAAAAACAGCGCTCTCTGTATCCTTGACCAAGAATTTCTTGATGGTACCCGCCACGCGATCGAACCGTGGAATCAATCCAAAATCTAAAATCTAAAATCCTCAAGCCCCCGCATTTATCCGTGGGGTAAATCTAAAATCTAAAATCTAAAATCTAAAATCGATTGACTTCCGTGTCGTGGATTTTACTAAGTGGGAATTGGGAATTGGGAATTCCCACTTAGCAAAATTCAAGCTTCGATAATCACTCGTAAATTGCCGCGTTTTTTAGTAACCCTACAAGCGGTTGAGGAACCCGAGCGCTCAAATTCCAAATCGAGCAAAGTTGAGCCTATCCTTAAGTTATTTAGCGACAGTTTTTTAATCGATTCTGGCAAGACAGGATCGATAATTCGCAATTGATTTTCGGGAGCGTCAGGCACTAAATTTAACATCATTTGCAAGAGTTGAAAAATACTGCCGGTTGCCCAAGCTTGGGGCGAGCAAGCTACAGGATACTGCACGGGACGATCGCTGTCGCTGTTGCGATCGTAGCCGCAGAAAAGTTCGGGGGGACGCTCGTAGGGTTGCAGCAATGTCATGTCAAACAAGCCTTGAGCTACTTCTAGGGCTTGTTCGACACGGCCGAGCGATCGCAGTCCCATAGCTGTCAAAGCGTTGTCGTGCGGCCAGACTGAGCCTGTGTGGTAGCCTATGGGATTGTAGGCGGGAGATAAGGACGACAGGGTGCGAATTCCCCAACCGCTAAACATATCTGGAGCTTGCAATCTTTCTGCTACGCTTTGAGCTTTTTCTGGCGATAAAATACCGAGGTGCAAACAGTGTCCGGGATTTGATGAAATGCTGTCAGAGGGTTTGCCTTCGCCGTCTAATGCTAGGGCGCAATAACCTAAATCTTCGATCCAAAAATCGCGGTTGAATCGGGTTTTTAGGTTTCTTGCTTCTTCTTGCCAGCGATCGACTAAATCGATGCGTTTTTTGATCTTGGCAATTTCTGCCAGCCGGAGTTTAGCAGCGTAAACGTAGGCTTGGACTTCGCAAAGGGCGATCGATCCTTCTGCGATTACGCCGGAGCGGTTGACGATGCAATCTCCCGAGTCTTTCCAGCCTTGATTTGCTAAGCCGCGCTTGGATTTTTGGTAATAGCTGAGGTAGCCTGTTTCCGCACATTTGCGATCGATCCATTCCATCGCTGCCAAGGCATTCGGCCACAAAATATCTAAAGTTTGGCTGTCGTAAGTCCAGGCGTAATATTCAGCGTAAAGCATCAACCACAGAGGCGTTGCATCGACGGTTCCGTAATAGGGAGTGTGGGGGATTTCCTGACAGCGAGCCATTTCTCCCATGCGAATTTCGTGCAGTATTTTACCCGGTTCTTCGTCCCGCCAATCGTCATCGGTTTTGCCTTGATATTGAGCTAAAGTTGTCAGGGTTTCTCTGGCTAAAGTTGGATCGAGAATTAAGATTTGAGAAGCGGCGATGATGGAGTCGCGGCCGAATAATGTTGAGAACCAGGGAACTCCGGCTGAAATTGCTTTGCCTTTACCAAAAGTTTGCCGCAGGGAATAAATGTCTTGTTCGGCGCGTTTGAGGAGTCGGTTAAATGTGTTTTTGTCCGAGTTAATTCTGGTAATTTCGCTCAGCCATTCTCGCTCTTCTAAAAGTTCTGCTGCTTTGGCTTGAACTAGGTTTGCGGGAGTGCTGACTTTGGAGATGGATTTGCCGTCGATCAGCATTTTGAGCCGATATCCCAATTTGATTGCTTGGTGGGATTCTAGGGAAATGCGCCACACTGCTGTATTGCCCTGAAATAGTCCTGGCGGTTGGTTGTAAAACTCGATGTGAGATTCCATTACCGAGCCGTCTAAACCTTGGTAGGCAAGGGTTAAATTTTCATCGACGCTGCCGGAAGGATCTTGGGCGATAGAAAGTCGATCGCTCGGGTTTTTTTCTGATTCTTGAATTACCGCATTTGGGTTTTCTACCGCCCGATTTTCGCCGTCGCTATTGCCGTTAGGATGGGCAGGAAGGGCTGCTTTGTCTGCACCTTCGCTAGGGGATAATCCGTCGGTTTTTTTGGGCATCAGGCGCAGTATTTGACCGCGCTTTTCACGGCCGAAACCCCGGACTTCAAATAAGTCTAAGAAATCTGAGTTAAAGCTGAGACTTATTTCAAAGCTGGCTGGTTTTGTGGTGAAGTTGGTGATTTCTATGTCTTCAAACAAACCGCCGTTGAGCACCATTTCTCGCCTGATGCCTATGGTTTCTGCCGGGATGCGATCGTCAATGCGGGGGTTGGAGCACAAAACTGTTTGCAGGTAGCCTTTTTCGGCGTTGCTGCTGAGCAAAATTGGCGATCGCCCTTCGATTTGCAGTTCTAGGCGGCTGAGAAAGCGAGTGTCGTGGCAAAACAATCCGAGGCTGGTCACGCTGTCGTCTTTTAAGCAGCCTGAGATGTTGCCGAGGGTGTCGGTAATTAGAAATAAATCGTCGTCTTTGAGGGTGAGTGTTGGTTGAGGTCGATCGGCGATCGCGCAAGGCCACTCGGTTACAGGTGATTCTGCAGTGGCTGCAAATGTTTTTCCTTCTAGTTCAACAGTATCGGGCATTGTTACTAAAAGTGGGTTCCCATCTTTTCAAAAGTTTAATTTTCTAGAGTTTTCGACTCTTGACTTTGACATTAATTTTTGATGTCGAGCGCCTTGATTGAATGTTTCATTCTTGGCATTATATCATTTCTTTCAGCCTACTGCCAACTAACAGTTAGATTCACAAAACAAATTTAACTTTTCTTAAAATAAGCAAAACAAGTGAAGCGATCGGGACAAAATAAGAAGAAGATCGACCAAACTAATATAGCAGCAGCCAAAACAGTTATACCAATTTTTTATGAGGCCCCGTAGAATCCGATCCCCCCTAGCCCCCCTTAATAAGCAGGGTGGTTTTATTGTGAGGAGAAGAAAACTGAAACGACAGAAAGCACCGCTCAAAGCTCGCGTCTGGGACGCAACTGTTATATTAATTAATAAAGGTACGTAGTTGGGCTTTAGCCCTCTTTAGACGTATATATAAAGAGGGCTAAAGCCCAACTACGTACCTATTTCTAGGATGACAATTAATCCACCCTGCCTAGCCCCCCGCGGGAGGGGGGGACAAGATTCTTCTCTTTCGTCCCCCTTATTAAGGGGGATGCGAGGGGGATCGAGATATGTGCAACTTCACATTAAATTGGTATTAGGACTTTCTTATTTGCTCAAACATGAGCTGTTATATTGCACCTTCGGTCTTCTTTCTTCCTGCTTGCTTATTTCTTCTGGTATAACACAGCTAAAATGATAATGGGACTCAGGCAGAAACCGGATGTTTTCGTAAAAAACCCGGTTTCTTGAGTGTTGTGCGTAAGTTTTGGATAAGTAAACCGGGCGTGCGTTTAATCTGTCCTCGTGCAGCTATCTGCTGTGGAGTTCTAATTCTGTCAAATGATGGGGATGACCGTTTTGGGAAAAGCGCTCTTTTAAAATTTTTCGGTAAACTGCTTCATAGCCATCGACCATTGTTTGACCGCTGAAGCGATCGACTACGTGTTGCCGGCAAGCGCTGCGATCGAGTTCCCGGGCAGGCTCGATGGCGGCGATACATTCTTCCACGTTTTCGCACAGAAAACCTGTTTTCCCATGAACAATTATTTCTGGAGCCGAGCCTAATTTCATGGCAATCACGGGCGTTCCCGTTACCATTGACTCAATCATGACTAACCCGAAAGGTTCGCGCCAAATAATGGGAAATAATGTCGCTGCTGCACCGCCCATCAACACGCTTTTTTGAGCGTGGTTGGCTTCGCCTAAGTATTCTATTTGTTGGCCGTCAATGTGCGGCTTGATTTCTTGCTCGAAATATTCGCGATCGACAGTATCTACTTTGCCTGCCATCTTTAAATGCCAGCCGGATCGTTTGGCAATTTCTATGGCTAAATGCGCTCCTTTTTCTGATGACATTCGACCGAGAAAAGCTAAATAAGGAGGATTGTCTGGCTGCGGGTGAAATTCGTAGGTTGCCGGATCTATCCCGTTATAAACTGTGGCGACGCAGTTGAGATTTAGTCTATCTTCCCGCTGAGAGTTGGAAATACTCACGTAGGGCTGAGTGCGGGCGTAGGCAAATATTTTCTCGTTGTCGGGGGTAAAAACGCCGTGGAGAGTGTGAACTGTGGGCGTTTTTACTAAGCGCGAGTAAGGCAAAGCGGCGCAGCCTAGGTGAGAGTGAATTATGTCAAATTCTCCGGCTTTTTCATACACTTTGCTCAGTTGCAACATATCGTAAATCCCGTATTCTTTAACGGTGGAATCGAGACGCAAAGCTCGGGGATGAACTGATTCTAAAGTAGCAGAAGTAATTGAATCGCCGGAGGCAAATAAAGTAACTTCATGTCCTCTTCTTACTAATTCATCGGTCAAGAGGCTGACCACCAGTTCAATTCCTCCGTAAGCTGGAGGCGGAACTCGCTCTGCTAGGGGGGCAATTTGGGCAATTCTCATCACAAACCTTCTAGTTTTATCTATTGTTTGTTGTAAAATTAGATGCGCGAGAGAGGGTTGTTGCGGTAAGTAGTGTTTGCAACTTTTCTTAACTTGTGAGTTGTTGTCGCGTACCATCAAATTTAACGACACTTTGGCAATTTAGTCTATGCTACCTGAGAGGGAGATTGTCATGTAACGCGATTCCCTACGGATAGCTTCGCTTAACATACTTTTTTCGTTCGCTTTTGAGTTGACAGGGCGATCGCGCACGGACAAGCTGAATTGACTTCTGCTGAAAGAGATAATTACACGCAAGGAAGCGATTTTTCCCAGTCGAACCTTCCTTCAATATCGAAAATCGTGTAAAATACTACAGTAACAAAACATACGCGCTGGCGATCGCAAAAACTAGGTTTTTCAATTCAGGGCGATCGCGCCCCACGAGAGATTTTTTACCAAAAAATCGGTTGATACGTCTAGGACTAATAGAGTAAATTAACCTATGGCATACAGTGACTTCACAACCCTAGCTAAAGTTAGAGAATCCTTTAATTTAACGGTAGAAGAACCCTTAAACCTGTTTGCGGATATCCCAGAGGTACTGCCAAGTTCTTATTTGCAAACGACCTTAAATGAAAATGTTTCTTTAGCCACTGCAATTAATACCGAAAAGGCTCGCGCCGAATTAATTATCGCTCCAATTTTATTAGAAGTCAGGCGAAAATTTAATTTTCAAGTAGGTTTTTTCTCCGGCTCCGAATTCAATGTTGATGTAGCAGTCGGTTTAAACGGGTACTGCGATTATATTCTCACGGCGTCGAAAGATTCCTATGAAATTCGCGCCCCCGTCATTACTTTAACAGAGGCTAAAAACGAAAGTATTAAATCAGGCTTAGGTCAGTGCATTGCGGAAATGGTGGCGGCTCAATTATTTAATCAGCGCAGCGGAGAGCCAATTGAAAGGATCTATGGCGCTGTTACTACTGGTACTGATTGGAAGTTTCTCCAGTTGACAGACAGCACGATATCGATCGATAAGCGAGATTATTTTATTAATGAGGTGAGTCAAATTTTAGGGATTTTAACAATGCCATTTAAAGAATTTTATTCTCTGTGATTTATAATTTGGGGGCAAATTCACGTTACCGCGCGGCGGTGCAATTTTCCCCGGTAGAGGAGTTTTGGGTGAACGAAAACTGGGACAAGCGGGCGATCGCCATCCTTGAGTTCGATCGCGGGCCCAGCCGAAAAGACTGCTGCAAGATGCAGTTAAATTCAGGGGTGAGAGAGATAGTGCGATCGGCTATAATGAAGGGCTAGAGGAAAAGAACACTGAAAACCCGAAAATATGGTTGCCATCCAAAACAATCTCAACATTGCCGCCCTAGAAGCAGAATACAGTCAAAAAACACCGCGAGACATTCTCAAATTTGCCCTAGAAAATTTTGACAATATCTCAATTTCTTTCAGCGGTGCCGAGGACGTAGTTCTGATCGATCTTGCCTCAAAAATTACCAAAAACTTCCGCGTTTTTACCCTAGACACCGGACGATTGCACTCAGAAACTTATCAGTTTTTGGAGAAAGTCAGAGAACATTACGGCATTAAACTAGAAGTAATGTTTCCCGATGCAGCAGAAGTACAAGCCCTAGTAGAAGAAAAGGGATTGTTTAGCTTTTATCAAGACGGTCACAAAGAATGCTGCGGCGTGCGGAAAGTCAAGCCGCTGCGCCGCAAACTGAATACTCTCGATGCTTGGATTACGGGTCAGCGCAAAGACCAAAGTCCCAGTACCCGCAACGGTATTCCGGTCATTGAAGTTGACAGTGCATTCTCAACTCCCGATCGTGAATTAATTAAATTCAACCCCTTAGCAAACTGGTCTTCGGCAGAGGTTTGGGATTACATTCGCGCTTTGGAGGTGCCTTACAACAAGTTGCACGAACGCGGTTTTGTAAGCATTGGTTGCGAACCTTGTACGAAGCCGGTATTGCCGAACCAACACGAACGCGAAGGTCGCTGGTGGTGGGAAGAAGCGACACTAAAAGAGTGCGGTTTGCACGCTGGTAACGCACAGAAACAGTAAATGAATTAGTCGTAGGGTGTGCAACGGGCGCCAAACGGAGAATAAATGCGTACCCAACAAATAGTAGGGTACGCAATCCGCACCTTACGCAAGAATTCGCAATTACAAAAAATAAAAATTAAGATGAGCTTGCAACCGAACTTTGATAAAATGATCGACATTCAGAAAAGTTTTTAAGCCAGGTACTTATGCTCGCCTCAACTAGCGAATTGCTGAACACGGCCCGGAGAAACGCTTACGCGATCGGCGCTTTTAACGTCTACAACCTCGAAGGAGTAAAAGCCGTCATCGATGCCGCCGAAGCGCTGCAAAGTCCTGCTATGCTGCAACTTCACCCCAGCGCCCTCAAATACGGAAAATCGCCCTTAGTCGCGCTTTGCATGGAAGCCGCGCGCAAATCTTTAGTGCCGATCGCAGTACACTTAGATCACAGCACCTCAGAAAAAGACATTCATCTCGCCCTAGACGCCGGCATCAAATCAATTATGGCAGACGGTTCTCCTTTGCCCTACGAACAAAACTTAATATTTACTCGCGAAATGACTGAATTATCCCACGCTAACGGTGCGGTAGTTGAAGCAGAAATCGGCAGAATTAGCGGCACGGAAGACGGTTTGACAATCGAAGAAAAAGCCGCCAAAATGACAGATCCAGTGGAAGCTGTAGAGTTTATTAAAGAAACTAAAGTTGATTTTTTAGCCGTAACAATTGGCAACGTTCACGGCAAATATTTCAGCGAACCAAAACTCGATTTCCCGCGTTTGGCAAAAATCAGGGCTTCAGTTTCAGTGCCGTTAGTGCTGCACGGTGCTAGCGGTTTGCCGGAATCAATGATTAATCAATCTATTAAATTAGGAGTAGCTAAATTTAATGTGAATACGGAAGTTCGCGAAGCTTATATGGACGTGTTAAAAACTAGCAGTTCTTTGTCAGATCCAGATTTGTTGGAAGTAATGGAAAAAGCGATCGATGCTATGCGATCGGTCATTTCTGACAAACTCCAACTTTTCGGTTCTGCCGGTAAAGCTTATTTGCACCAATCTCCCTAGGCGGATGAATTGACCGCAAATAGTACCAGTTACAAACCAGCGGAAATTAATCAAGTTATTGTCAAATCTTAAAGCCCGTGTGTAGGGAGGACTTCAGTCTTATACTAATTCTCCAAAGTGTTGCAACAATGATGAGTGTGGGTTTGTTTACGCTCACTATTCTGCACCGGTGCGTCGCTCAAAGATTGTGGATGTTATTTAAGATTTAAGGGTGGCGACGCACCCTACAGATACTGTTGCATGAGTTTGGAGAATTAGTCTTATTTTGAAGTCAGAAGAAGGACTTCAGTCCGGTAGCATCCCAATTTTGTAGGATATATTTGCAAAAATGGGATGCTCCCTTGAGTCCAAATCCGGCTTAAATACCCCCTTGATGAAGGAGGCGGTTGAAACCGCGTCTTGTCAAACGAAGTCCACTCCAAGCGGACTAAAGAATACCAGGGTGACAAACCCGGATTTGGTAAGCTGTTGCGGCATTTAAATTGTCTATCAAAAAACAATCCAACTCTTGTGGGGTGGGCGTCCCGCCCGCCCTGAATATGCAATTTAACTGCGCGACAGCTTATCAGTCCTCTCTAACCGTTTAAAAATCGATCGGGATCGATGCCAGATTCCCGCAGCCGCCGAATTAAAGACTGCAATTGAGCTTCCGCTGACTCGGCCCGCTGCCGCTGCTGTTCCGCTTCAGTCAGAATCCAATTGCCATCAACATCATACCAGCGCAACCACAGTCGATCGATTCCCTGAAACTCTCCTTGCCACAAACCCAAGCCCAAACTTAGGTCAGCAATCCACACCCGCGACTCGGACAATTCTAATTCTTGATAGTGTCCGCCCTTCAATTCAAACACTCGCAATTTGTTAGTATAGCGGCTGAAAACGGCATAAACAGGAACCCGCAAAATTTGCTCGTAAACCTCCCATTTTCTAGGCGGTTTCTCATTCGTCTCTGCCTCCAAAACTTGCCCGTTACCCGCAGCGTTTCCCGTCTGAGGTGGCAACTTTTCTTCATCGGTATTGTCGCCTAAATCTTCTTTTTCCGTTCCCGGCGAAAGCAGTTCTACAATTACAAAAGGATTCACGCCTTCCTGCCAAGTAACATAACTCATCCGCAGTTCCGAGCGATCGTAAAGTCGGGGAACTCCCACCACTCCAAACCAATCCGGCCGCTTGTGCCGCAGAGTGTGAGACACGTCATAATAAAGGTTCATGTCGGTGCCGCTAAATATCTCAGAAGCCGGATAATTCCGAGGGCGAAACGTCAGGCTCAACAACTGCGGCTGCAAATCGTGAAATTCGTCAGGCAAACCAGGTTCCTCCGGGTCTTCGCTAGGTAAATCGTACATCGTCGGCAGTGTTTCTCTGGGCGATCGCGGCGGATCGGTTTGCGGCACAGGATATTTAAAAGGCAACATATAATATTGAGAAATGACTGCATTTATGCTAACATCACTTTAACACTTACAGGACGAACGCCAAAACCCTGTAAAACTTTTCTCTCAAGCTTTTCTTCCTCTCTTCCGTGAAGTAAATCTAAAATCTAAAATCTAAAATCTAAAATCGACTGACCCGAACTTCTGCACTATGATCGACATTCCCCAACTGATTGCTCAAGAACTTTCCATCAATCTCTCCCAAGTCAATAATGCTCTGGAACTTTTCGCTGAGGGAGCAACTATTCCGTTTATTGCACGCTACCGCAAAGAACGCACGGATTTGCTGAATGAAATTCAGTTGCGGGACATCTCCGATCGCTTCACCTATCTGACGGAAATTGAAGACCGCAAAAAGTCGATTTTAGAGACGATTAGCTCTCAGGGAAAACTCACTGAAGAACTGCAAGCTAAAATCGAATCGTGTTTGCAAAAAAACGAACTAGAAGACCTTTATCTGCCTTACAAACCCAAGCGGCGGACGCGAGCGACAATTGCTAGGGAAAAAGGTTTGGAACCGCTGGCAGAATTTATCAAGTCTCTGAACTTACCGACGGCTAAACCAGCAGATTTTGAGGCAGAAGCAGCTAAATACATTTCGGAAGAAAAGGGAGTTAAAACAGCAGAAGAAGCTCTCAAAGGTGCTGCGGATATTTTGGCGGAAGCGGTTTCGGAAAAAGCAGAATTGCGGGCTTATTTGCGAGAGTTTTTGATGAAAACCGGAGTTTTTGTCTCGAAAATTAAAGATGATTTCCCGGAAGGAAGCACTAAATTTGAAATGTACCGCAATTATCAAGTTGCAGCGAGAAGCGTTCAGTCGCACAATATGTTAGCGCTGTTTCGCGGGGAAACGGAAGGGGTTTTAGATTTGGAACTGGCGTTTGATGAATCCGCAGTGATGGCTTATTTGGAAGGTCAGGAAATTAGAACTAGGATACCGGAAGTTAAAGAGTTTTATCGATCGACTTTGAAGGATGCCTTCAACCGACTGATGAAGACTTCGTTAATTACAGAAGTGCGATCGCACAACAAAGCCGCCGCTGATATCGAGTCGATCGCCACTTTTGAAACCAACCTCCGCGAGTTGCTGCTGTCGGCCCCGGCGGGAATGAAACCGACACTGGCGATCGATCCGGGATTTCGCACGGGGTGTAAAGTTTCCGCCCTCGATGAAACCGGGCAATTTTTAGAATATCAAGCAATTTTTCCCCACCAAGCGGCCGCTCAGCGACAGCAAGCTGGTAAAATTGTCAAGCATTTAATTGAAAAATATAAAATTGAATTAATCGCGATCGGCAACGGTACAGCTTCCCGGGAAACAGACGAATTTGTTGCGGAAGTTTTGGCAGAAATGGACAGAAAACCGATTAAAGTCATGGTGAACGAATCCGGTGCATCGATTTATTCAGCAAGCGATGTGGCGATCGCCGAATTTCCAGACCTCGACATCACCGTCCGCGGCGCAGTCAGCATCGGACGGCGCTTGCAAGACCCTTTAGCCGAACTCGTGAAAATCGACCCGAAATCAATAGGAGTCGGCCAATACCAGCACGACGTTGACCAAAAACTGCTCAAAAAGAAACTCGACGAAACAGTCGAAAGCTGCGTTAATTATGTCGGAGTTGACTTAAACACAGCCTCCAAAGAACTGCTGACATTTGTGTCAGGAATGACGGCAACAGTTGCCAAAAATATCGTTAATTACCGCAACGAAAACGGTGCCTTTAAAAATCGCCGCCAACTCTTGAAAGTTCCCAAACTCGGGCCAAAAGCTTTTGAACAAGCAGCCGGATTTCTCCGCATTCGCGGCGGCGAAAACCCTTTGGACAATACAGCAGTTCATCCCGAAAGTTATCCTGTCGTGCAGGCGATCGCCAAAGATTTAGACTTGCCGCTGACAGGAATAACACAAATATCGGAAAAAATCAAGACTGTAAGCATCAAGAAATATGTCACAGAAAAAGTCGGAGAACCGACACTCCGAGACATTATTTCCGAACTAGAAAAACCGGGAAGAGACCCGCGCGCCGAGTTTAAATATGCCACTTTCCAAGCAGGAATCAAAGAAATCTCCGATTTGCAAGTGGGGATGGAATTGGAAGGCATAATCACGAATGTAGCTAACTTTGGAGCCTTTGTTGATGTGGGAGTGCACCAAGATGGTTTGGTTCACATTTCTCAATTAGCCGATCGCTTTGTAGATGACCCCAAACAGATTGTGAAAGTCGGACAAGTTGTGAAAGTGCGGGTTTTGGAGGTGAATGAGAAGTTAAAGCGGGTTAGTTTGACGATGAAGCTGCAAGAAAAACCGCAACCGCAAAATAGCGAACGTCGGCTTCCGACTCCGCGCCGTCGTTAAAACTTTGGGGGAAACTGGAATAATCTGGAATTAGATATTGATATGATTGAACCGCGAAGACGCGAAGGACGCGAAGGAAGAAGAAGCTGGTAATTGCTATTTTTTCTTGCTAGCTTTCCAAGTGCCACCGTAGAAGTAAAAAGGATTGTTTTTACTTACCGATTCCCAACATTTAAGACACAAAAAAAACCACTGCCCCGACTCGTCATACCGGGCGCGGTAGAGAGTCGGGGCAGATTGGGAACAACGATCGCAATATTTGATTCTGATTGCCCTGGCCATTGTTACTCAGTTTCAACTAAAACAGCAGGAGTCCCGCAGTCTAACGGTACTCCGTTGAGTGACGGGAGGAATGCGCGTGAGGCTCAAGAGCTGAACAAATTATCTATAAACACAACAGAATTTCTTCAATACGTGATACAACCTTGTCATGAAACAAGTCCTGACAGTATCTTGCAAGCTCCAAGTAACGCCTGAGCAGTCCATCAAAATTGATGCAACCCTTCAGGCGTTCGCTAATGCTTGTGAATACGTGAACCAAACTGTGCCGCCAACCCTGAAAAATGAATTGGCGATGCAATCTTTGGTATATCACGATGTCAGAGAGATGTTTGGACTTTCGGCGCAGCTAGCAATCCATGCTATTAGACGGGTTTCTGGCAACAGAAAAACAGCTAAAAAAGATGGGAAGCCAGTCATCCGCTTTGCTCCTACTAGCGTCACTTACGATACCCGTATATTTTCTTTTAGGGAAAAAGATTGGACAGTAAGTTTGACTACTACTGGCGGTAGGGAACGGTTTGTACTGGCTATCGGAAACTACCAACTTGGATTGCTCAAAGGTCAAAACCCCAAGACTGCTACTTTGTGCAAACGCTCTTATGGTAGTTACTATCTTAATATTCAGCTTGAATCTCAGCCAGCCGAGCCTCCACCAAGCAATCAAGTTTTGGGCTGTGATTTGGGTAGGACTGATATTGCAGTTACTTCTGATGGAGATACATTTAGCGGTAAACAAATTACCAAAGTTAGAAATCATTATGCCAAGTTGAGAGCAAATATCCAGCGAAAAGCCACGAAAGGCACACGCAGCTCTCGGCGTAGATGTCGAGAATTGTTGAAACGGTTGTCGGGCAAGGAAAAACGCTTTCAGACCTTAGTAAATCATACTATCAGTCACCGTATCGTAACGAAGGCTCAAAACAAAAATCAAGTTATCGCTTTGGAAGATTTGACGGGAATTAGGGAGCGCGCAAATCAGCAGCCACGCTCGAAAAAAGAGCGGAGACTTAGCAATAGCTGGGCCTTCTTTCAGTTGCGCCAATTCCTAATCTACAAAGCTATAAAGCATAGCGTAAAGATTTTGTTTGTTGAGCCTAGATACACTAGCCAAATGTGCCACAAATGCAATCATGTTCACCCTGTACAGGGTGAATCTTATAGAAACGGTAAAAAGTTTGCTTGTGGTCATTGTGGATGGAAAGGTGATGCCGACTTAAACGGCAGTAAGAATATTGCTGCTATTGGGGCTTCCGTAAATAAGCCCGAAGGTTCGAGATTGTTTTGCAATGTGCAAGATCATTTCAGGGCTATTGAAAGCCCACACTGTACCTGTACTCAGGTCAGTGCTGGGTAATTTACACAATAACAGATTCTTGAGGACGGGCGAAAATCATGCGGCCGGCGCTAGTTTGCAGGGCGCTGGTGACTACGACTCGGGCTTCGCCTCCGACATAGCTGCTTCCTGCTTCTACGACAACCATTGTGCCGTCATCCAAGTAACCGATTCCCTGAGAGGGTTCTTTGCCTTCTTTGCGGATTTTTAGTTCGATCGTATCTCCCGGTAAATAAGTCGGGCGCACCGCATGAGTCAAATCGTTGATATTCAAAACCGGCAGTTTTTGGACGGTAGCTACTTTCGATAAGTTGTAATCGTTGGTGAGCAAAATGCCGTCAATATCCAAAGCGAATCGGACTAATTTTGCATCGACTGTGGCAATATCTTCGTAGTCAGCCGAGTGAATTTGAATTCGTTCTGGGTATGTTTCTTTGATGCGGTTGAGAATATCTAAGCCGCGGCGCCCGCGCACTCGCTTTTGATCGTTGGCGGAATCAGCTATTACTTGCAGTTCTTGGAGTACGAACTGCGGCACGATAATTTGACCTTCGAGGAAACCTGTTTCTAGCAGGTTTTCAATCCGGCCGTCTATTATGCAGCTTGTATCGACAACTTTGGCAGAGGCTGGTTTGAAAGTACCTTCGGCTACCAACACCGTGTCTAAGCTTTTGGGGTTGATCAGACGCAAGAAAGCGCGGCCGTGGGTTTCGGTCAAACTGACGCCTGTGAAGCCGAACATGACGCTTCCCAAGACTGCGACTAGAGGTTTGATGAAGCCGAACTCGCGGGGAATTGGCAGCAGGAACAGCGGAGCCAGCATTAAGTTCGCTACTAGCAGTCCGATGATTAAGCCGATCGCCCGCGTCAGCAGCATCTCCACCGGCATATCGCCGACTTGCTTTTCTAACCGCCTATAGGTTGTTTGAGCCACTAATCCCAACACGAAGCCGATTAATGCTCCAAACGAGCCTAGTACGGAGCTTAAACCTTGTATATTTGTAACTTGCTCCAGCAGGTTGCTCGGCAGCAGTTCGACTCCGTAATAGCCGATGCCTCCGCCTGCGATTATGAATGAGATAATTATGATTGCGTCTAGCATTAGTTCTAGGTTAATGAATGTGTTTACATTATATCTTTCCAGTGCTGATAGTTTTTTCCTAGTTGCGGTCGGATATCGCTATATATACAGAGGAATTTTCATAAACTTATATTTCGCGGTTGTACCCTGTGTGCGATGTACGATCGAGCAAATCGGCATTTAGCGCGCCCCGCCGAAAGCAGGCATGAGGTGCGAATAGACCGCAGGGCGGTCTATTCGGGAATTGCTGCCGCTCGAAACCGGTACGGGGTTTAACTCAAATAGCCGATCGTTAGCAGCGCTTTATTGGTAAGAAAATGTCATAATATACATAATTATTCATGATGGTTTAATGAAAACTTTAGATTTGAAGTTGCGCTTTCGGCTCGAGATGTAATGAACTCTACTACAGATTATTTAACATTTGAATTTAAAAAAAGTGTACAAGTGGCAAATTCCGGCATTCCTAGTTCGGCTTACCTGCACGTACCTTTTTGTCGCCGTCGCTGTTACTACTGCGATTTTCCGGTATTTGTGGTGGGCGATCGCAAAAATGGCGAGAATTCCGGCACAATCGTGCAATACGTTGCGGTACTGTGTCAAGAAATTCAAGCAACTCCAAATTTAGGCGCATCTCTGAACACAGTTTTTTTGGGCGGCGGCACGCCTTCGCTGCTTTCTGTGAGTCAGTTGAGCAATATTTTAGAGACTCTTGACGGCAAATTTGGGATTGCTGCTGGGGCGGAAATTTCTATCGAAATAGACCCGGGTACGTTTACTTTAGAACAGTTGCGGGGATATGCAGCGGCGGGAGTAAATCGAGTTAGTTTGGGAGTGCAAGCTTTTCAGGATGAATTGCTGCAAGCTTGCGGGCGATCGCACTCTGTCGCGGAAATTTTTGAAGCAGTAGAAATAGTGCGATCGGCTGGTATTGTCAATTTCAGTTTAGACCTAATTTCGGGACTGCCTCACCAAACTTTAGAACAGTGGGAAGCTTCCCTGAAATCGGCGGTGGAAATTAGCCCGACTCACCTGTCGAGTTACGACTTAATTGTTGAGCAGGGAACTGCTTTCGGGCGCTACTTTCAAGCAGGCGCGCAGCCGCTGCCAGCAGATGAAACCGCTGCTGGAATGTACCGTTTGGCGCGGGAAATTCTCACCAACGCTGGCTACGAACATTACGAAATTTCTAATTACGCTCGCGATGGCTATCAGTGCCGCCACAACCGCGTTTATTGGGAAAATCGCCCTTATTACGGTTTGGGAATGGGGGCGGCGAGTTACGTGGAAGGCCGGAGGCTGACAAGGCCTCGCAAAACTCAAGAATATTATCAGTGGGTGCGATCGATGTCTCGCCTCAATTCCCCAGCTACTCCTCAAATTGGCGGAGAAACCCAGCACGATATTTACCCAGCAATTGAGCAAAATTTTCAAGTCTCTGAAAATGACATTTTGTTAGAAACGCTGATGCTAGGTTTGCGTTTAGCAGAAGGAGTTAGCCTGTCGGCGCTGACTGAAAAGTTTAGTCAGCAAACGGTTGATAAAATTTGGCGTTGTTTGCAGCCGTACTGGCGGCAAGGATGGGTAGAAATTATGACTGCAGATGGGGCGATTCCCTACGGGATAGATTCGCTTCACGCAACTTTAGGCGAGGGCGCGAAACTGCCATTTTCGGGAAATTTGAGGTTGAGCGATCCAGAAGGTTTTTTATTTTCTAATACGATTTTAGCCGATTTGTTCAGCAAGTTAGGCGAGGATAATTAGCTCTGTCTGAGGAAGTATATCCCCAGGCAAGCGCGATCGGCACTAAAGCCGGGGCCGCCAATGCCACCGAAAGGAAATTAAATTGCTCCCAAGCTTTATAGTCTCAAAAATCATATATTTTATATCGATCCCTAAACAAAACTGGTTCTTCCTTACTTACTATGCTAAATCAATAGCTAAATCAGTGAAAATATCTGAACAAATATATAGAAAAGTAAA
>NZ_JAUBRJ010000093.1:0-25436 GCF_036701805.1 Microcoleus sp. N3A4 | reverse complement strand
GCGATTTGTAGAATACGCGAGCGGGGACGCTCGCACTATAATAAAAAAAATGCTTTTTGCAAAACTGAGATGCTCCCTAATAACCAATAACCGCGCAAGTTTATAGAATTTGGATTTTTTACCGCAGATGAAGGCGGATGAACGCAGATGTATGAAAACAAAAATAGGACAAGGAATAAAATCGGATGTTTTCGGGTGGTGGCTGCTGATAGTAGTTCCTGTAGTGGGTATTGTTGTTATTAATTTACCGCCTAATTTGCGTTTTGTTTCGGATATTTTTTCTGAAAAAAGTCCGGCGGAGCTTGATGCTAATTACCGCTATCATTTCTCGGAAACATTGAGAAATAATCCCAATCAAAAAGAAGCAATTCAGCAAGAAATTGCTTTTTATCAGCAGCGGCTGGCCGTGGATTCAAAAAGCGGTTTGAACCGGGCGGCGCTGGCGGGATCTTATTTGAAAATGGCTCGCGCAACTGGGGAGGGCGGTTGGTTTTTGTTGGCAGAACAAGCGGCTCAAAGGTCGATCGCCGATTTGCCTTTTGACAACAAAGGTGCGCTGTTAGTTTTAGCTCGAATTGCCGAGGCCAGACACGATTTTGCTACTGCTTTGCGCTTTGCTAAACAGGTGGGTTTTGACAATGAAGATGCGATCGCCCTTTCAGTTACATCTCACTTAGCAATGGGAAAAGTGAGCGAGGCAAATACAGCCGCAGAAGCCTTAGTTAACCGGATTCCGAACTTGGGTTCTCTCACTTTGAGAGCTTTAGTGAGAGAGTCTCAGGGCCGAGATGCTGAGGTTTTGCAGGATTACCGGGAAGCAATGGCGGCGGAGGAACCGGGAGAGGTTGCTGGTTCGGCGCGCGCCCGATCGCTCTTGGGTCGATTTTACGCGCGTCGCGGGCAGTTTGTGCAGGCGAAAGCGCTGTTTTTGGAGGCGCTGCGGTTGGTGCCGCGATACCCGCTGGCGCTGATTTATTTGGCGGATTTGGAGACGCGCCAGGGCAATTATCGGGAAGCTGAAGGCTATTACAGCAAGGTTTCTGCGTATTCTGGCGGGGTTGCGACTGTGTTCGATCGCATTGTCGATCGCGGTATGGCGAGGGTTAAAGAGTTCGAGGGAGATGCGATCGAATCCCGGCGACTTCGCGACAAAGCAGAAGCTGGGCTGCGACAGGAACAGGTTTCTGGCGGTTTTGGCCACCGCAGGGATTTGGCAAGTTTGCTGCTGGAAAAAGGTCGATCGCAGGATGTCGCCGAAGCTCTGCTGTTAATGCAGGAGGAGGTGAAAATCCGCAGGGATGCTGTGACTCTGGATATCTACGCCTGGGCGCTTTCGAGCGCTGGGGAATGGCAAAAAGCCGATCGAGTGATGGTCGAAATAATGCGATCGGGGATTCGGGATGCGGGGATGTTTTACCGGGCTGGTGCGATCGCCCGGACTTTAGGTAAGGATACCGAATCTCGCGCTTATTTTCAAAAGTCCAAGGAAATTGACCCGAGTTTTGACGATCGATCTCGCCAAGCATTGGGTTTGGGAAGTTATGAATTTTGAGATTAGCTAATAGCAGCCATTCGGCCAAGTTCGCCATTCCGTCAATCCGCCAGGGGTTGAAACCCCTGCCTAAAAGCTTAAGTCGTCTCAAGAGGACTAAAATATTTCACTAAAAAGTAGAAAATCTTTTAGTCGGTTTCAACCGACTTTCGCTATGAGACAGGGGTTTCAACCCCTGGCGGACTGTGGGACTCACGAAAAGATCGCTCCCCTAAAAAATCACAAACAACAACAAAAAAAATGTATTTATGCAGTACAAACTGAACCGATTTTCAAAATTATTTGTCCTATTCTTCCTAACACTTGCATTGTTATTAACAACCTCAACCAGACCAGTTTACTCGCACTGGTCTGACTTATCTGTAGCAGAAATAGTAGTCAACGATTTGCAAACCGAAGTAACATTAACCTTCCCAACAGGCTTGACCAACTTCGCCGACGACAATCGAGACAGCCAGCTACAACCTGCTGAAGTTCGCAGCCACCAAACACAGCTAGAAAAGTTTTTCAGCCAAAAAATTCGCATCACCAACAGCAGCAACATTCAAGGCTCCGTAGCAGTAAAACCGCTAGAAATAGCAGCTAAAACCGCCAGCTTAATCCAGCAGCCGAATACCCACAGCACCTTAATCTTAAACTACACCTGGCCTGCACCTTCTCAAAATAAAACCCCCGGTTTATCTGATGCAATTTCCCTCTCAAAACCCGAGAAATTGCGGATTAATTACAATCTGTTTTTGCCCGGAGTGCTGACAGCTAGCTCTCAAGCTACGATCGTGCAAGCCGGTGCTGTAAAAAGCTTTGTGTTTACGCCGCAAAACCGGGAGTTTTTGTTAACGGGAAATGAATCTATCTGGGATTCTGGTTGGAGTTTGCTGCTAGCAGTAGCGGGAGCCTTTGCTTGGGGATGCGTGCACGCGATGTCGCCCGGACACGGAAAAACCATAGTCGGCGCTTATTTAGTGGGTGCGCGGGCTACTCCGGTACACGCTTTATTTCTAGCAGCGACTACTACAATTACTCACACTGCGGGCGTGTTTGCTGTGGGCGGAATTACTTTGTTTGCTTCTAACTTAATCGACCCCGCAAAATTAGATCCTTGGCTGAGTTTAATCTCGGGTTTATTAGTAGCCTCGATCGGGCTTAATTTACTTTTAGAAAGAAGCAAAATTAGGTTTGTAGCGAACACTGAATTTCTCAAAATAATCAAGACTAAAATTTTTAATAAAAACTGGTTTTCAAGGACGAAACTCCTTACTACAAACTGTGAGGAACCAGTAAATCTTTTAAATAGAGGAAGTTGGGAGAGAGAATTTAAACCTGTAAAACCCGATCGCACTCACCACTACCACCATCACGGAGACGGCCGCATTCACTCGCATTTACCACCCGGCGCTGACGGTTCTCCCATTACTTGGAAAAGCTTATTGGCGTTGGGAATTTCTGGCGGTTTGTTGCCTTGTCCTTCCGCTTTGGTGATGCTGTTGAGCGCGTCGGCTTTGGGCAATGTGGGTTTGGGAATGACGCTCGTGGTAGCCTTTAGTTTGGGATTGGCTTTAGTGCTGAGTGCGATCGGATTAATCTTAGTTTATGCCAAACGTAATTTTAATAAACTGCCAAAACATATAACAGCCGTCAAATTTATGCCTGCGATTAGTGCGATGTTTGTAATGTTATTGGGGTTGGGAATTACCGGACAGGCGATGTTGAAAATATTGGCTGTAAATCAATGGGTAATTGGCAATGGATAACACTAAAATTAGGACTCTCCCTCCTAACTGCCAACTTACGAATAAGTCTTACAGTCCTGGACGCAGAGACAACATAATTATGTCATTGTTCGTTATGCGCCGCCATCTCAAAGCCCGATTTTTGATACTGCATGAGTAAGTCCTGTCTTCTTTTAGATACCAGACTTCTTGAAGAAGTCTGGTATCTGGGTATTCTGTTTTTTTAGCCGTGGCTCACTTATCAGGCCGCACTATTGTGTTTATTAATAATTTCGGCTAAATCCGGTACTCCCTTTTCCACGTAAGTCTTCGCTGAGGGGCGGAGTTTGGCATAGGCGCCTTTAACCATCGCTCTTGTGCTGTTCTCGACTCTTTTGTCGCTGATGTGGAGCAATTCGTCTGCTACTTCAGCTTTTCTTTGGGCTAGATATTCTACTGGGTTGCCATTGTTTACCGCTTCAGTCCACATCGGATCGAGCGCGATCGAGATTTCTGGCAGAAGTTGATCTACGACTTGGGCGCAATAGTCAGCCCGTATCCCCTTGACAGTAGAGTAGGCAGCTTTAAGAGCAAGACCGCCCAACCCCGGCGCTGAAGCAACCTGTTCGTCAATCAACTTTACACAATCATCAACAAAAGTTTCTCTGTTGTTTTCGTTCAATAGAAGATCGCTAAGTCCCATTTACACTCTCCTTGATTTAATCGTCAATGTGCTTATTAGCTTCGATCTCAATTTGACGATCATATATCTATTTTGATCCTTTACTCAAGGTTACACAAGTTTTTTAAGGTTTGAATGTCTCTACTAGACAACCTGATGTTGAGATTTGTCTAGTATGTTATAGGAATTAATGTTTGAACTGCTACTCTTGATTGACCTACGGTTTGTAGTAAGGACTAAAGTCTTTATTAGCTAATATTAATGAGAAATTTAGTCCTCACTACAAACTGATGAGTTGTGAACGGTCACATAAAATATAGAACAGCTCGAAAAAAATATTATAGAGAGGCTCTGCCTAAGTCCGATCGCACTTGCACGTATTATCTGGCACGTATCATTAGGATTGGACGTTCCGCTTGAGGGCCGCAGGTGTTGCAACGATGGGAACTTTCAGGGTTTGAACCGGGCGATCGCTCGATCGCAATACCAAATTTTTCGGTAATTTCGCGGAAGTGCTTGCTCCGGCAAATATGTGAAGCGATAAGGTTAAGGCGGCCGATAACAACAGTTTTTCTAACATGGCACTGTCTCCAATACATATGCCCCAGGGCATAATTCCTCTTACACCTACAACATATAAACATCCTCAGTCCTTTGGTGCGATCGTACAGGCATAGTTAGGTGACACATATCACGACTGAACAGGGGGTGATGGGCATAGGGGGTGATGGGTATAGGGGGAGAGGGAGAGGAGAAGTGGGGGAGATTGAGAAAATCTTTACGCTTGAGTTATTGCGTCAAGATCCGTTAAATCCGTTACATCCCTTACACGGCGCATTGCCGAACTTCCCTACAAATCGAGAATTGTCCTAGAGAAAGAAGCCGTTGAGTCTCTCTCAAAGGTAGAATTATCGCGTAGAAGTTATTTGACACAGCGGAGGTACCGACAATATGCTTGCATACTTTCTGGCGTTGGCGGTCGGTCTGGGCAGCTTCAGTATTTACATGGCGGCATTCTTTTTTCCAGAAGTTCACCGCAAAAGTGATTTTACCTGGAGTGGGGTAGGGCTTTTTTATGCGTTAATTTTATGGGCTTGTGCGGGACGAATTACTGGTGCTCTCCTGCTTGGTCAAATGGCGGGCGTGGCTATGTTGGGCTGGTTTGCTTGGGAAACTCTGACTTTACGCAGGCTGGTGACGCCCGTTGCTGAGCAAACGCCGATTCCTCAGTCGGTGAATTTGCCGGGGGCTGCAGGTGGACTGTTGGCGGGCTTGTTTGCCAAGAAAAAAGAGCCCGCAGCGAAAAAACCTAAGTTTGTTCGATCGCCCAAACCAAAAACTGATGCGGTTCCAGCACCCGCTGCGGATAAGGGCGAGGTAAAGCTAGAGGAACAGCCGGCGGTTCCCCCAATAGCTGAAATTATTGCTGAAAGTTCGATCGAGCCGACGGCCGAAAGTGCGATCGTCCCTGACTTGAAAATTCCCGACAGGAGCGCACCTGCAATTGCAGAAATACCCGTGTTTTCGGTCGAAACTCCTGCTGCTGAGACTTCACCAACCCCAGCAGAATTAGCCAGCAGCTTCACTCCTCTACCTCCACCTCTAGAATTTTCAGAAATTGCCGCAGCAGCAACTGTGGAGCCAGCAGAGGCTCAATCAGAAGCCAAACAGCAGCCTGAAGCGGATGATTTTGAGGAAATAGAAACAGAATGGAGGACAGCCGTTAAAGAGTCGCAGGCTGCAGCAGCGGCGGCGGCCCCAACTCCTGCCAAAGCAGCTAAAAAATCCGGCGGTTTCGGAAGTCTGTTCGGCAATATCAAAAATAGTCTCGGCGGTATGTTGGGACGGGGTGCGGGTAAAAACAAGTCTGATGCAACTCCGCAGACGGCACCAACACCTTCAGCCACTCCAGAATCGATCGCACCTGAATCTCAAATAACGGCAATTCCTGCACCGGGGATCGACCAAATTCTCGAATCCGAATTAGCCGAGGCGGCTGCGGAAGTTGCAGCCGAAAGCAGCAACACTGCTGTTGAAACCAGCCAAGAAGTGGCGTTTCCCACCGATGTTGAAGCAATGGCCAAGTTGATGGCGGCAGACATCGCGAGTTTTGACAAAATAGGGGAAACTCCGATCGAGGAGCGATCGTCCGCCCCAATCCAGACACCGCCGGCTGCGGTTGGTGAACCGGAAGCAGCAGCAGACGTACCGGAAGCAGAAGCCCCAGCACCATCTGTAGAAATGACTGTGGTGGAAGTGGCAGAGCCTGTAGAGATACAAGTACCGGGAGAACCTGGGTTGAGCGTGCAGGTGGAAACGGTTTCAGTATCAGTGATCTCGATCGTCGAATCGACAGGGGAAGAACTCTCTTCTGAGGGAGAACAAACTGAATTGAGTCGCCCGAATCACCCCGATCCGGATCTAGTCGAAACTGCTAAACCGGCCGCTGAATCCAAGTCTGAGAATTTATCAGGAGAAGATAAGCCGTTATCTTGAGGAAGAAAGCAAAAGGTAGAAACCAGAATTTTTTTGATTCTGCCTTCTGCCTTCTTACTTCTGCCTTCTGCCTTCTTCCCTCTTCCTTCTTCCTTTTTCCTTATCCCTTAATATTATGAAAGCAATTATGGTCGTGGGAACAACATCTCACGCAGGGAAATCTTTACTTGTTGCAGCATTGTGTCGAATTTTTTCTCGGCGCGGCTGGCGGGTAACTCCGTTTAAAGGTCAGAATATGGCACTGAATTCCTATGTCACAGCCGCCGGTGGAGAGATTGGCTATGCTCAAGCAGTGCAAGCTTGGGCTGCGGGCGTCGCACCTTGGGTAGAAATGAATCCAATTTTGCTCAAGCCGCAAGGAGACATGACTTCTCAATTGATTGTCAAGGGTAGGGCGATCGCAAATGTGCGAGCATCTCAATATTACGAGCAGTATTTCGATATCGGCTGGCAAGCTATTCGGGAATCTTTACAATTTCTCAGTCAAGAATTTGACATGATTGTGTGTGAGGGAGCCGGTAGCCCTGCGGAGATTAATCTCAAACACCGCGATTTAACAAATATGCGGGTAGCTAAATATTTAAAAGCTCGGACTTTGCTAGTAGTTGATATCGATCGCGGCGGCGCTTTTGCTCACATTATCGGTACTTTGGAATTGCTCGATCCCGACGAACGGGCTTTAATTAAAGGATTCATTATTAATAAGTTCCGAGGACAAAAATCGATATTAGATCCGGGTTTAACTTGGCTAGAAGAAAGAACGGGAATCCCGGTTGTTGGGGTAATTCCTTGGATAGACGAAGTGTTTCCCTCAGAAGATTCTCTCGATTTGCTCGATCGGCGTTCTCCCAATTCTCAAACCGACATAAATATTTCGGTCATCCGCTTGCCCCGAATTTCCAATTTTACCGACTTTGACCCCCTGGAGTCGGAAACTACCGTCACAGTCAAATATGTCAGCCCAAAAGACAATTTAGGCCATCCAGACGCCGTGATTTTACCAGGTTCTAAAACTACAATTTCTGATTTGCACGTGCTGCGCCAAACAGGTATGGCAAAAGCTATTCAAAATTACTTAGTAGCTGGCGGTACAGTCATGGGAGTTTGCGGCGGCTTTCAGATGCTGGGAGAAAGTATCAGCGATAAAGAAGGCATTGAGGGAGAAAAAGGAGAATTTGAAGGATTGGGATTGCTGCCTTTGAAAACTGCGATCGCACCGAACAAAATTGCCCGCCAACGGATCGTAACATCTAACTATCCTCAACCGGGTTTGCCAGTTTCCGGTTACGAAATTCATCAAGGAAGAACCCAAATGCGGGAGTCAGATTTAACTCAACCGCTATTTGACGATGCGAGTTTAGGAATTGTCAATACTTCTCAATCAGTTTGGGGTACTTACCTGCACGGCATTTTTGACAACGGAGCTTGGCGGCGAGCTTGGCTAAATCACTTGCGGCAGCAGCGGGGACTCCGCGCATTGCCTACAGGTATTTCTAATTACCGAGAACACCGAGAAGCTCTGTTAGATACTCTAGCAGATACAGTGGAAAAGCATTTAGATATCAAGCATATTTTAGGTTAATTAGTTAACTGTTGACTGTTGACTGTTGACTGTTGACTGTTAACTGTTGTTTGTTAGAGTTGAGGTTAAAATTCAATGATAAAAGTTTGTTTTTTACCAGATAACGTGACAGTTGAAGCTGAAGCGGGAGAGCATTTGCTAGATGTAGCCAAACGTGCAGGGGTTTCTATTCCTACTGGCTGTCTCATGGGTTCTTGTCACGCTTGCGAAGTAGAAATTGATGGCGGAGATACGATTTGTGCTTGTATTTCCGGCATCCCTTCGGGGAAAAAGCAAGTGACAATTAATCTGTATGTTGACCCGACTTGGTAATTTGTCAGTTGGCAGTTGGCAGTTGGCAGTTGGCAGTTGGCAGTAGTCATCAGTCATCAGTCATTAGTCATTAGTCATTAGTCATTAGTCATCAGTCATCAGTTATTAGTTATTAGTTATTAGTTATTAGTTATTAGTTATTAGTTATTAGTGATTAGTCATTAGTTAACAGTTAACAGTCAACAGTCAACAGTCAACAGTCAACAGTCAACAGTTAACAGTCAACAGTCAACAGTCAACAGTCAACAGTCAACAGTCAACTGCTAACAATGCCTCATTCCCAATCCCAAACCTTTAATTTTTTTGCCATTCTTGCTGTTTTTTGCGAGCAGATTGCAGCCATTTTTGGGATTCGGGATAAACAGTTGTCCCGGGTTTCACGGATTCTAATTGATTGATAATTTGTTGCAACTGGCTGAGGGAGTAACCTGGATTTTGAGAATTTACATCTTTTTGCAAGTTTGCCAACAAGCTTTTAGCTGCTTGCAAAGCTGTTGCAGAATCTTTTTCGGCTTCCAGTCTAATCTGGGTAATTCCTAAGTTTTTTTGATATTCAGCGAGTTTGGTTTGAGCGTCGAGATAGCCCGGGTTATCGACAGAAATCAATTTTAGTCGGTTAATTCCTTCTTGCCACAATTCTGCTATTTGCTCCCACTGTGCGGCTGGATGCGGCGGTTTTTGGGAGGCGACGGCGGCGGAGAGAGCAAATTCTTTTGCAGCTTCAATTAAGTTGTCAGCCTGCACAGAACCGGTGGCGACGCCACCCATTGCTTGAAAGTCTCTTTCTGCTGCTTTGAGTATTTTCTTAGCCGTTTCTCCCGCGAGGGTTTCGGCAGGAATTTGATTGAGTTGGTCGATCGCACTTTGCCAGTTTACCGTCGCTTTTTGTCTGTCTGCAGCAGTTTTTGCTTCCTGATACTGCTGTTTCGCCGCCTTTAGCGTTTGTTCGACTTGATTTAACTGAGTAAAAGCATTTTTTTGCTGGAAAATCTGAGCATCCATCCGCCCGACATTTTTGCGGGCGGCTTGAAATTCATCGAGTGTAAACCGCCAACTGCAACCGAAAAAAGAGCAGTAGGTTTGTGGATAGTAACCTAAAAACCAAACCGGCAAAGCGTCGAGGTATTTTTGCGCTTGTTTTGCTTTGGTTTCGCCCAAGTCAAAATCAGCGACAGCCGTGGCTTTATTCACCAGTTGATCGGATTGTTCCACAAGGGCGATCGCCTGCCGGTAATTGTAATCCATACTGATAAAACTCGGCAGCAACAATATCGGCATTGTCTTCGCTACGGGCCAGCGAATCATCGGAAAAGGTAGGTTAATCAGCCAAATTATCCCCGCTGCACTTCCCAGCAAACTCCCAGCAAAGATGATTTTACCGAACAATCCGGGCGGGCGGTTGGCTTTGAGGGCAGCTTTGAGAGCTTGTTCGCTGAAGTTAGGAAATTCGTCTTTGAAGGTATCGCGGATTTCTTCTCTTGAGGCGAAAGTGCCGTTTTGCGATCGTAACTTCTCCAACCGCTTGATTACCATCCGTCGGTACACTTCACCCGCTAGACTATCAGCCGCCGCGCACTTGTCAACTTCTGCCCGCAAAATTTCAAAAGCTCGATCGGTAAGACGTGCCATCAAACTCACCTATTCCCTTTTAATTATTCTACAGGTTCCTCGCCGAGATAATTGTTAAAATATATAAAGCCTAACTCAAATATCCGAATTAAGTTCATGCCCACTGCTTTAATCACCGGTGCTTCTGGCGGAATTGGTGCAGCCTTTGCCGCCGAATTAGCCAAACGCCAGCACAATCTAATCTTGGTAGCTCGTTCCGCAGATAAAATGCAACAGCTAGCTGCTCAACTGCAACAGGAATTCAATATTTTGGTCGAAATTATCGTTCAAGATTTGACCGCACCAGGAGCCGCAAATGCTGTGTTTGACGCGGTTGTTAAAAAAGGTTGGACGGTTGATTTGTTGGTGAACAATGCGGGTTTTGGCGATTATGGTGCTTTTGTTGATCGCCCGCTTGCGAAACAGCTAACAATGGTGCAACTAAATATTGTTGCATTAGTTGAACTTTCGCACTTATTTTTGCAGGGAATGCGGCAGCGAAAATCAGGAAGTATTATCAATGTTGCCTCCATCGCAGCTTTTCAACCGATGCCGTACTTGTCGATGTATGCAGCGACTAAAGCCTTTGTTTTGAGTTTCAGCGAGGCACTTTGGGCGGAAAACAAAGATTTAGGAATTCGCGTTTTATGCCTTTGTCCAGGGCCGACAGAATCGGACTTTTTTGCAGTAGCTGAATTCCCTCAATCAATGGCATCCAGCAGCGGGCAAAAACTCGTTCCCGCGGCGGAAGTAGTGCGAGATGCTTTGAAAGCTTTAGACAAAAATGAGTCTAATGTTGTGACAGGGGGAATTCCCAATCAAATCATCGCCAATATGCCTCGATTGATGCCCCGAGAACTGTTGGTGAAGTCGGTAGAAAAGGTGTTTCGGGCGAAAGAGGAATAATCGCGATCATCGACAATATAAATAAACCTGCCCCCACCCAAGGACAAACATTCGATCGCCCCTAACCCAAATTTTACCAAAAGTCGATCGCACATTCGGGCTACCAAAATCCCCGCCACCAAAATCCCCTACGCTACCCCACAAGTCCGCCGGGGGTTGAAACCCCCGTCTCATAGCGAAAGTCCTCTAAAAGAGGACTGAAAAGCACATTAAATAAACAATCAAGTATTTGTCACCATAATCGATTATTTTTCACCATATTCTTCAGTCGGTTTCAACCGACTTTAGCTATGAGACAGGGGTTTCAACCCCTGGCGGACTCGCGGAAAAACAAACTAGCCCGCGGACAAATAATCGCACCCACAAACAAATGAACCTTCCCCAATTTTACCAAGCGTCCAGGACTACCACAGAAACCAAAGAAACCGGGTTTTTCGCAGTTTTTACGCGGTGTATCCATATTCTCGGAAAAACCCCGGTTTCTGGGCTATAAATTACAAATATCGAGTTAACTGCACTCGATACCGTTCCTTCTTAGTAACAGCAACTTCCCCAATTTCCAATCTTCCCTTGCCCGTAACAGCAATTAAATCTCCAGACTTGACATTATAACTAGCTTGAGTAATGTCTTTCCAGTTAACTCGCACGTCGCCGCTGTCAATTAAATCGGCCATTTTGCTGCGAGACATTGCAAATCCGGCCGAAGCAACAGCATCCAATCTCATCGATGCTTCAACGGTTGTCATTTCTTTCTTTTTCGGTTCTCTAATTTTGAGTTCGCTCAATTCAATGCGCCGAGTTTTCACCGGAACCGATCGCACTTGCTGCAAACTCATCTCCAAATACTCTACCATCTCCGGCATGACAATGGCTTGCGCGCCGCGTTCTCCCAAAACAATCACATCGCCAGTTTTCTCGCGGACAATTCCCGTACCCAACATCGCGCCCAAAAAGTCGCGGTGAGAAGCTGTATCGAACAAGAAATTGCCAGCAATTTCTACCGCAGCAACATTAACGCTAGCAGAGTCGATCGGGATATCCGATCGCGCGATCGCAATTCTTTGTCTTTCAGCTTGCGGGTAGCCGCCCCAAGCCACTAATTCCACATCAGTTAAGCGCTTAAATACCGTCAGAGTGTCCGCCAATTCTGGAGGCGACAGAAAATCAGTCAGAGTAACTTCCCAAGTTTTAATTGCTTGTTCCGCTTGGTCGATCGCCCGCGCCACACATTCGCGGTTTTCAATGCCTTTTAACAGTTCTTCTCTTTGTAACATCAGTTAATGCTAGATTCTAATTTGAAATTGCCAAAGTTTGCTGTAACTAAAAAGTCTACTTTTTTAACAGTCGCACTAATTTAATTATAGTCTAAAATCATCAAATAACGATCTTATGATTTTAGTTGCTGGTAAAGCTGATATGATGAGCACGATTATTGTACCAAATCTATGAAGTCTTCGAGTTAAAGTTTTTGCAAGAGCTCGATCGAGTATGGCAGCAAAATTGTCCACCCAACTACTTATTCTTCTTCACCCGCAAATACAGTTCTTCCATCGCCTCAATAAACGAACCATCCTTGTGCCAAAACTGTGGAAAATCTCCCTGTTTCTTCACCACGATCGCACTTACCCCACTTGGCGCTGCCACCTCAATCGTCTGCGGCAATCGCTTCGCACCATGCCAAAACTCTTTCAGGCTGACCGTTTGCGCCTCACTGGCGATCGCCTGCGTGTAATAGGAATCCACCGCCACAGGAGCCGCTGCATCCGCCGTCAACTCGGCAGAAAGTGCCAGCCCCAAAGGCGTTTTTGCTAATTCGCGGTGCAGCACTTCCTTAGAAAGCCCCCGTAATTCAAACAGTAAAAATGGATCTTTGTCCAATTCGGCCGCCACCAAATAATAAACTCCGGCAATATGTTTGCAGGGATTGCTATAGTCTGGGCAAGAGCAAGTAGTCTTAAAGTCCTCGCGGCTGCTGGGTAAAAGGTGCAATCCGAGGGGTGCAAAAGCCTTTTCAATATTGTCGGGCATTTCGTTGAGCAGCAGCCGAGAAATGAAGCTGGCTTTTGATGCCATTTGGGCGATCGCCACTTGCCACTTTGCCTGACTAATCGGCTCAAACTCAATTTTAGTTTTGTACAGAGGCTCCTTATAAACCCCAAAATAAGGATTAACCGAGCCTCTTACTTCTGCCATCACTAAGCCATCATTAATCTTAAAGCTTTTTACCTTGTCATTCCTGGCATAGGAACGTCCCCTTCCGAGTCGTCCAGAATCAGTAAATCTTTCTAGCGCATCGATAAATTTATTGCCCCACCAAGTCCGAGTAAATTGTGACATATTTTTTGATTTCTCCTAATCTAGAACCGCATTTTTATTGAGCCTAATTAATTTCTTAAATGCCTCATTATCCAACTCAGTCAACCACGACTCATCCGCACCAATAATTGACCCTGCCAATTTCTTTTTGTCCTCAATCATTTGGTCGATCTTTTCTTCCAAAGTGCCAATTGCCACAAACTTATGCACAAACACATTTTTTTCCTGTCCGATCCGAAACGCCCGATCCGTCGCCTGATCTTCCACTGCCGGATTCCACCAGCGATCGAAATGGAACACGTGATTGGCTTTTGTCAACGTAATTCCCACGCCGCCCGCCTTCAGTGACAGAATAAATACCGAAGGTTCAGACTCTGGATCTTGAAACTCTGAAATCATCCGTTCCCGTTTTTCGCGACTGGTTCCCCCGTGGAGGTAGTAAGTGTTGTAATGTAGCGTTTGTTTAATATATTTTTCCAACGCGCTTCCCAGTTCTGTAAACTGCGTAAATACCAATAAACTTTCGCCTTCTGCTTTGACTTCCTCAATCATCTCGATCAGCCGTTCCAGTTTGTGCGATCGCTCTGGTGTAAACTCACTTTCATCTTGCAAAAACTGGCGCGGATGGTTACAAATTTGCTTCAGCTTCAGCAGTGTCGCCAAAATCATCCCCTTGCGCTTCATCCCTTCCGCCGCGTCAATTTCTTGTTCTACCTCTTTCACAATCGCTTCATAAAGCGAAGCTTGCTCGCGAGTGAGATTGCAGTAGAGTTTTTGCTCAACTTTGTCGGGGAGATCCTGAATAATCGACTTATCGGTTTTCAGACGGCGCAGGATAAAAGGTTCTACTAATTTTTTGAGCGCGGCTGATTGTGTGCGACTCCCATGTTTTTGAATCGGTAATTCAAACAACTTCCGAAACTGCGCCTCTTTACCCAGATAGCCCGGATTGAGGAAATTAAAAATTGACCATAAATCCAGCAATCGATTTTCCACGGGTGTTCCAGTCAATGCTAGTCGATGGGTAGCGGGTAACTTTAAAATCGCCTTGGTTTGCGCCGCTTTCGGATTTTTAATATTCTGGGCTTCATCAATTACCACGCGATGCCACGCTACGCTGCTCAACAGTTTCTCGTCTTTTCGCACCAAGGTAAAGGAAGTGATCAACATATCACAATCTTGGACTGCCGCTTTAAATGCTTTGGCATCTTGCAAGCGCCCAGGGCCGTGGTGAATCAGCGATCGCAATTCTGGAGCAAACTTTTCCATTTCCTTTTGCCAGTTACCAACTACGGATGTGGGCGCAATTAGCAGCGTGGGTAGAACCGAAGGTGCGATAGCTTTTTCTGTCTTTTTTTCTGTCTCTTTTGTAGTAGATAAAACTTCCCGCTCTTGCAATAATCGAGCAATTACCTGCGCCGATTTACCCAAACCCATATCATCGGCAAGACAGCCATTTAATCCCAAACTTTCCAAATAACTCAACCAAGAAACACCGCGCTTTTGATAATCCCGGAGTTTGCCCTGAAACTTTGCTGGATCTGCAATTAACTCTAACCGACTCTTATCGTGCAGCTTCTCCAACATATCCGATAACGCCCGATCGCGCTCAACCTCCAACTGTTCGCTCGCTTCTCCTTCTGCCGTCAACTTCATAAAGTCAATCAGGCTTAAATCGGGGTTTTCTTGGCGATGTTTTTTCCAAAACTCCAACATCTCCTGCATCTTGTCTTTGTCCAGTTCCATCCATTGTCCTCGGAACTGCACCAGCGGTGTTTTGCTATTTACTAACGCCTGCCATTCTTGTTCGCTAACCCGTTCACCCCCGATCGCCAATTCATATTGATATTCCACCAAGGAATCCGCCGAAAACAATCCTTTGCCCTTGATTGCAGCGCTCTTGCTGCCCTTCCCTTTGACTTGCAGGCGAATCTTCGCCCGCTGTCGTCCCTTCGGCGTCCACCAAGCGGGGACAATCACTTTGTATCCGGCATCTTCTAATACCCAAGCGGACTCGCTGAGAAAGGTGAAAGCATCATCTAAGCTGAGGTTAATGTTAACGGGTTTGTCGGTTTCTAGCCCTTGCCAAAGTTGGGGATAAATGCGGGCAGCGTAGCCGAGATTTGTCAGCAAATGTTGCTCAAAGTTGTCTCCGAATTGTGTTTGCAACTGTTTTTGTTGAGTCGATCGCGATCGCCAATAATCCTGCAACGGCATCCGCAGAGACGGGTCTTTTTTCGCAGCCGCCTGAAACTCTAAAACCCAAGGCTGTTCGGGGTTTTCGGGGGATTGTAGTTGAAAGCAGAGGGAGAATGAGTCAGCAGATTGATTGCGCGTAATGCGATCGCGCCAGGTTTGCCATTGTTGGTATTGATCGAGGCTTACTCGCGCGATTTTTCGTGTTTGGTTGAGGCAGATTTGGAGTAAAGAATCCGCAATCTTATTTTCAAACGATGCTGGGATGGGGGTTTGAGTGACAATTTCCGCGATCGCACACTCGGAAAAATGCCGCAGCAACCGTTCGCGATCGTAGAACTTTGGTGTATCTTGTAGCTGGATCTTCCGAAAACCGGAAACACAAACTAAAGGCATCCATTCAACATAGCGTTGTAAATCAGTTTCGTACTGTGTTGAAACAATTTCCCATCCCGGATAAATCTCAAAACTGGGTGCAATTTTGGCAGGTGTTTTTGGAGTTTTTGCAGTTGTTTTGGTTTTTGTCTCGCCCGCTTTCTTACGCCCGCGCGTGGCTTTCTCAGCGGGTTCGGATGTTTCGATGGGTGCGATCGCGATCGGAGCAGTTTCTCGATAGCGCAACGCCGGAATATAATGATCTTTCAGAACAATTTGCTTAAAATTTTGGGTGTAGTGATACCAAAATAGCAAGTCTGAACCAAACTGAACTTCTGCTAAATCGTAGAGGGCAAAAAAATGCAGATCGTTCAATACTTTAGTCAAAGTGTGGGTGGCGATGCACACACAATCAACTTCCCAATACTCCAACTCAAATGTTTCCGGTAACTCTGTCTCTAAATATCGCGCTAGTTCTAAAGAAGGCAACGGCTGGTTGTCGGCAGTGGGCAGTAAAAAATACCGAGGGACGATCGCGTATTCTCGCCCCATCGCACTTGTATTGCTGACTGCTGACAGTTGCATCCCGGCTTCTTTCGTTAGAAACTCTCTTAACTGTGCCGTCTCCAATTGTCGGGGATGAACCTTAGCAGGCTGTTTTTTCTTTTCAGTGGTTTCAACCCAAATATAAAACGTTCCAGGTTGAATAAAATTCTCTTCTGCTTGAGGAATCCAAGTCCCGTGGAGGATTTTCATAGGTCATACCAAACGCAACCTTTGGCAGTCTATCATACCATGAATGAGTGGGAAAAGTTGACATACTCACCGTGATCTCTTCAGCGGTGATTCTTGACGCTTCATCGGGTCTTGCTACCGAAGTAGTCTTACAGTCCCTCTGCGACCATTTAGAGTCGTGGCAATGCCCTGTCCCGACTTTTTCTATATTTTTAGCAGCATTTTCGTCTCTATCTTGCTCAGTGCCACAACTCAAACAAAGCACTGAACGGATAGACAAATCGATTTTGCCCCAATTAAAGCCACAATCTGAGCAAACCTGACTGGTGGGTTCCCATCGACTAATTACCTTGAACTCTGTGCCAAACTTTTCAGACTTAGCTTCACACAAAGTTCTAAATTCTCTCCAGCCTTGCAAACTAATTGCTCTAGCAAGTTTGCGATTCTTAACCATCCCTGACACATTCAAATCTTCCAAAACAATCACTTGGTTTTCGTTGACTACTTTGGTTGACAGTTTATGCAGGAAATCTTTGCGAGTGTCGGCAATGCGGTTGTGTAATTTGGCGATTTTGATTCGTGTTAGGTTTCTTCTTTTAGAGTCTTTTTGTTGGCGGGCTAACTTGCGTTGCAGTTTACGAACTTTTCGGTCTAGCTTTTTATAGCTAGGGCTTTCCGCTTTTTCGCCATTGCTCATCACTGCAAAAGTTTTAATCCCCAAGTCAATTGCGATACTTTGGTTGTTAGCCTCAGATTGACTTGGCTGAATTTCTACGACAAAACTTACGAAATAACGATTTGCACAATCTTTGATTACCGTGACGGAACTAGGTTCAGACGGGAGGCTTCTTGACCATATTGGGTGGACAGTACCAATTTTAGCCAAGTATACAGATTTATCTGTTAGAGAAAATGCTGCTTTTGTGAACTCAGCAGACTGTGAATTTGTCTTCTTTTTAAACTTGGGTGAGCCTAGTCTTTTGCCTTTTCGCTTCCCATTACAAGAATTGAAAAAGTTTCTGTAAGCAATGTCCAACTGCCTGAGAGACTGCTGCAAAGGAACAGACGAAACATCTTTTAGCCATTGGCGTTCATCAGTTTTTTTGGTTTGAGTTAACAAAGCAGATAGCTTGCTAAACCCCGGATACTTTTCAGACTGTTTACAAAGAGTTAGACCATCGTTCCAGACTACCCTCACGCAACCAAACAACTGAGCTAGGCTCTGTCGTTGTTGGTCGGTTGGGTAGAATCTGTAGCGATATCTGGCTTTCATTGCGAATGCTAGTATTGGTCTACAATCAATGTCAACCCAGCTCCGCCGAGAAAGACATAGCGTTACGGATCTTAAGATTCACTTGGTCTGTGTAACTAAATATCGAAGACCCGTCTTTGTGGCTAAAAGCCTTGTTTTAATTGAAGAATCTTTCCGGGAAGTAGCACGGAAGATGGATTTTCAAATTATTGAATTTAACGGTGAAGCCGACCACATCCATGTATTAATTGAGTATCCGCCTAAGCTTTCCGTGTCCAGCATTGTCAACGCGCTAAAAGGGGTATCTAGCCGTCGATATGGTCAAGCTGGATACCCCAAGCCCTACGGCCAAGATGCTCTTTGGAGTCCTAGCTATTTTGTTAGCTCGGTTGGAGGCGCACCAATTGAAGTATTGAAGCAGTACATTAAGAATCAAGAAAAGCCGTCCTAAAAGGACGGGGTTTTAAACCCATTTTCCCGATCGCAAATAACCAATCACGACTAACTAATGACTAATGACTAATGACTAATGACTAATGACTAATGACTAATAACTAAGTCTCTGTATAACCTTGCATATTTTCCGGTTCAAACTGCTGCAAAATATTCGCAGCTTTCCCAGTCAAATCGTCCGTACCCTTAACCGCAATCAAAAATTTACCCGCATTCAAACGGTTGCGGTAGGGCAAAGCATCGCCGCTACCAAAAGCCATACCGCCCGCGCCTCCTACAAAAACACTGCCCATCGCACCGGCGATCGCACCGAGTAAGCCACCGATCGCGTGATCGCCAATTTCCCCCGCCCACGCAAAAGTCTTCAACTCTGTCATCAGACTGAAAGTAACGCCAGCAATAAAGCCAAAGGGAATCAGCCAAACAGCCATGAGTTTAGCTTGTTTCTTCGCTTGCTGGTTGGGGTCGATCAAGCCAAATTCATCAGCAGTTTTGTAGCCGCGGCCCAAAATGCTCACTTGCTTCATGGGCAAGCCTTCTTTTTCCAGAGCACAGTAGGCAGCTTCGGCTTGCATTCGATCGGGCAGTACGGCGATAAGATAATTCATTAGAAAACAATTCCTGATAGTTAGGCTTGAATAGCCAAAGTCTATTATAGTCCGAAAAGACATACTAGCTAAGCAGTTGGGGGATTTTAACGCGGTCGTAAAGTCCGATCGCCCGCAAAGCTAAAATATTTCACGCAAAAAACGGCCGACCTTGACCGAATACATATACAATTCAAACTGCACAAAGGCAAGCTCGAGCTGAGCTGTTAGATACTGCTCTAAGTCATAAGTCTCACTTTGAGCTCGCCAACGCTCGGTCTATTTTTACTATTGCACTCAATTGCTTGCTATGCCTAAAGTTCTAGTATCCGATCCGATCGACCAAGCCGGAATTGACATCCTCTCCCAAGTCGCGCAAGTTGACGTAAACACAGGACTCTCAGCCGAAGAACTGGTACGAATTATTCCAGATTACGACGCTTTGATGATCCGTTCGGGTACCCAAGTTACCAAAGAAATCATAGAAGCCGGGAATTCACTCAAAATCATCGGCAGAGCCGGCGTCGGCGTAGATAATGTCGATGTACCCGCAGCTACCCGTAAAGGAATTGTAGTCGTCAATTCCCCCGAAGGCAACACGATCGCCGCCGCCGAACACGCGATCGCCATGATGCTCTCGATGTCCCGCCACATCCCGGAAGCCAACGCATCTGTCAAAAGCGGTAAATGGGAACGCAACCGCTTTATCGGCGTAGAAGTTTATAAAAAAACCCTCGGCATCGTCGGTTTGGGCAAAATCGGCTCGCACCTCGCCGCCGCAGCCAAAGCAATGGGCATGAAACTGCTGGCTTACGACCCCTTCATCTCCACCGAAAGAGCCGAACAGTTGGGCTGTCGGTTGGTAGAACTCGAACTGCTGATGCGCGAATCCGACTACATCACCCTGCACATCCCCAAAACGCCGGAAACCCTGCACTTAATTAACGCTGAAGTGCTGTCGAAAATGAAGCCCACGGCCCGCATCATTAACTGCGCCAGAGGCGGCATCATCGACGAAGCAGCCCTCGCAGAAGCCATAAAAGAAGGCAAGATCGCCGGCGCAGCGATCGACGTTTACGAACATGAGCCGCTGCAAGCTGATTCCCCGCTGCGGAGTGTCGGCCAGAACATCGTGCTGACGCCCCACTTGGGAGCTTCCACCGCCGAAGCTCAGGTAAATGTGGCGATCGACGTTGCCGAACAAATTCGCGACGTGCTGTTGGGATTGCCCGCGCGATCGGCTGTCAACATACCGGGAATTTTCCCAGACTCGATCGAAAAACTCAAACCCTACCTGCAACTCGCCGAAACCCTCGGCAACCTAGTCAGCCAGCTAGCCGGAGGCCGAGTCGATTACCTCAACGTCCAACTCCAAGGCGAATTGGCCAGCAACCAAAGCCAGCCCGTAGTCGTCGCCGCCCTCAAAGGCCTGCTCTCCCAAGCCCTGCGAGAGCGCGTTAACTACGTCAACGCCAGCATTGAAGCCAAAGAACGCGGAATTCGCGTCGTCGAAACCAGAGACGCCTCGATTCGCGACTACACCGGTTCCCTGCACCTCTCGGCCAAGGGAACTCTCGGCGAACACACCGTGACAGGTGCAGTGCTCGGCGAAAGCGAAATTCGGATTACCAGCGTTGACGATTTCCCGGTCAACGTTTCCCCCACTCACCATATGCTGTTTACCCTGCACCGCGATATGCCGGGGATTATTGGCAAAATTGGTTCCCAATTGGGCAGTTTTAATGTCAATATTGCCAGTATGCAAGTAGGCCGCAAAATCGTGCGCGGCGATGCGGTGATGGTTTTGAGCCTCGATGACCCTCTACCAGAGGGGATACTGGCCGAGATCCTCAAAGTTCCGGGAATTCGGGATGCTTACACGGTAAATCTTTGACGGATTTTGGAGTTTAGATTTTGGATGCAAGGACTGATAATTGGTAATGGGTAATTGGTCGTTGGTAATTGGCAAGAAAGCGGGAATTTTTCTATAGCGCGTCGTGTCAGAACCCCGGTCTTTCAAGCCGGGGATGAAACGCAGTTCTAGCCTTTAGGCTACGAGTGTTCCATATTATTTATTCCTCTGCTCTTCAATGTATTTTCTCACGGTTTCAGTTGAGACGTTACCAACACTACCGACAAAATAACTAGGAGTCCACAAGGTAGGCAATTTCAGTAATTCAGGGAACTCTTTCCTCAAGTAACTCGAAGCCCTGCCTTTGACTCTTTGCATGACAAAGCTAGCGGAGTCAGTCGGCTTAACGTTAACCAATAAATGTACATGATCTGGCATAATTTCCAAAGCAATAATCTTCCATCTGTTTTCCGTTACTACCTCGAAAATAATTTCTTGCAGCCGTTGGGCGATTTTGCCGACCAGGACGGCTTTACGGCGTTTTGGGATAAAAACAAAGTGCATATTGATCAGTGAAACGGCGTTACTCTCGTGCCGATACTCTAAATCCTTTTTTGACAAACTCGCCATAGAGTGATTGACTCCGTTGATTGATGGTGTATAATCAACATATCACAGCGACGAAACTTAAATGTTTGGATGCCAACAAATACTACTCAAGCCTGATAAAGAACTCAAGGCAGTTCTAGAATATATTTGTCAAGAATCGAACAAACTGCACAATTGTGCAGTCTACTACGCTCGCCAAATGTATTTCAAAACTCATACTTGCCTGCGTCCGTTTGACATAATCAACGCATTAAAGCGCAATCCTCATTACGGGGCTTTATGCGCTCAAGCTGCTCAACAGACTTGTGGTGCTGTTGGTGAATCAGTAAGTTCGTTTAAAGAATTAATTAAACTGTTTCGGGAAGGCAAACTTGAATGGGAGCCAAAATTCCCGAATTACCGAACTCCTGGCGGATTTCATTTGATAGCTTATCCAAAGCAAGCGCTTGGGAAAAAGTTGATTGACGGTCAAATTTCAATTCCTCTCGGTCAAAGAGTAAAAGCTTGGTTTGGATTGAAGAGTTTTCAAGTCCCCATGCCTACTAACTTAGACTATGCCGATCTCCGAGAAATTAGAATTCTCCCCAGAAATGGCTGTTTTTACGCCGAGTTTGTTTACAAAATACCCAGTACCCAAACTGTCACAGACAATCGAAAAGCTTTAGGTATCGATCATGGTATCGATAACTGGCTTACTTGTGTTAGTAATTCAGGGACAAGCTTTATTATTGATGGCAAGCACTTGAAGTCGGTCAATCAATGGTACAACAAGCGAGTAGCAACTTTGATGGAGGACAAGCATAATGGTTTTTGGTCGCATCAATTAGCGCGATTGACCGAAAAAAGAAACCGTCAAATGCGTGATGCTGTGAGTAAAGCAGCTCGTCTAGCAGTCAATCACTGCATTAAGAACGGAATCGGTGTTATCGTTTTTGGGTGGAACAAAAGGCAGAAAGATTCTGCCAACATGGGTAAAAAGACAAATCAAAAATTTGTTCAAATCCCTACAGCACGACTAAAAAACCGAATCGCTCAGCTATGCGAACAGTACGGCATTAAATTCGTCGAGACTGAAGAAAGTTACACTTCTAAAGCATCATTCGTAGACCGTGATTTTCTACCTACAATCGGTGAAAAACCCGATGGGTGGAAGGAGACGGGTAGACGAGTAAAACGCGGATTGTACCGAACGAGTTCAAAAAACTGGTACATCAATGCTGACTGCAATGGTGCGGCCAACATTTTGAGAAAAGTAGCGACAATGTTAGGGCTTGACCTTGACGGAGTTGGTAGGGGTGAATTGACAGCGCCTTCAAGAATTACCTTTTGGTAGTTTCTTTAGAATCCCTGCTGCTTTAGCACAGGGAGTGTCAATAGTCAATCCTCATTCTTCACTCTCCAGTTCCCAGTCTCCAGTTCCCCAGGGCCAATCTAAAATCTAAAATCTAAAATCTAAAATTGTTATGGCACATAGCTGGTGGGAAATTAGAATTATTTGCGATCCGGCGCTGGAAGATATCATCTTTTGGCGTCTGGAACAGTTTAGCTGTCGGGGAACTGCCACTGAGATCAAAAGCAATTCCTGCCTGATGTCGGCTTATTTGCCCGAAGAACAGGCAGGATTGCTCGATTTGGCCGCTCTGTCTCTGTGGCTGCGCCAAGATGCTCTGTGTGCAGGTTTGCCCCTACCTGCGATGCAGTGGGATTTAATTGAAGATGAGGACTGGGGCAGCACTTGGAAGCAGCACTGGCAGCCTCAAGAAGTGGGCGATCGCTTTTTAATTAATCCGGCTTGGCTGCCCCCACCGACTGATACCGATCGCATTATTTTGCGTTTAGATCCCGGTGTGGCCTTCGGTACTGGCACTCACGCTACTACTCAACTGTGTCTGGAGTCGCTGGAAATGCGTCTCGGTTTTGATGACAAAGAGTGCATAGTTGCGGATATTGGCTGCGGATCGGGTATTTTGTCGATCGGCGCGGTGTTGTTGGGCGCTACAAAAGTTTATGCTTTGGATACCGATCCTTTGGCAGTGCGATCGACCATCAGCAACCGACAACTCAACCGCGTCAATCCCCAGCAGTTGGTTTCAGAACTCGGCAGTATCGATCGGCTCAAAGAAATGGTCGATGAGCCGATCGACGGTTTCATGTGCAATATTTTAGCAGAAGTAATCATCGATTTGATACCGCAGTTTACAGCAATTAGCAAGCCCACTACTTGGGCCGTCCTCAGCGGCATTTTGCTCGAACAAGCTAAGCCAATTGCTGACACTCTCGAACAGCACGGCTGGATTGTGGCTACTCTGTGGAAGCGCCAAGATTGGTGTTGTTTTAATATTCGGCGCAGTTAGCGTTTTTAGATTTGAGAGTTGAGATTTTAGGACTGTTGTATTCATTCTGAGCCATCTGGATTAGTTGGTATGCGATCGGGTTCAACCTCTCGCACAGCTTGATATATTTATTGATAAAAAGTAGAAGTAATCGCGCTACTATGAAAGTATAAACAGCTTGAATAAGAAAGCTATGGACGTTGAAGAACTATATATAGCAATCCTAAATGATTTTCTATATCTAGAGCAATCCTAAATGATTTTCTCTGTGTAAGTATATTGATGTATTTTGGGGAAATCAAATTTATGTTCGTTAGTAAAAAACTCTCTCCAAAAATTTGACAATCTTAAAAGACCTACATAAATACCAATACTTTCTTAAAAAGTTTTTAGCTTGTAACCAAATATCTTCAACGGGATTCTGTTGGTCCGCATTGGGAGCAAATAAAATACAAGTAATTGACCAATTCTCAGGTTCTTTGTCACCATTTAGTTCTAATAAAAAGTCTCTAAATTATCCATATTTATGATAACTAGCTCCATCCCAAATCAAGATAATCTTGCGATTCTTATATTTATTTTGTAAGTATTTTATGAATTTAACTGTTGATTTTCCATCACCAGATAGATGGCTCTGAATATGGAATTCTTTGCTTTGATAATTGAGTGCGCCAAAATAAGTTTGTCTATCTTTTTCATTGGTAATTGGGACTTCAATTCTGATTTTAGATTGACCCCAAACATAACCAGTTAGATCACCATGAAGTAGATGACATTCATCTAAAAACAATACTATTATTTCCCCATACTCTATACCAGCCTTGTTTTTAAATAAAATATCGTTAATCTCTTCCGGATTTTTTTTTACCAGTTTTTTATCAAATTTAGGATTAGTTTTTTGAGTTTTTTTCCAAGTTATTTTCGCCCGGCCAAAAAGTTCATAGTAACTCTGTTTTGATTTATATATCACACCAAACTCTTGAGCTAAATAAGTAACCAACTCATCTAAATTCCAATATTCTTTATTCTTTAACCACTCGATTACTTCAGTATTTTGTCGAGCTGTTAAATACCCTTTTGACCCTTTATGTCCTAGTTTGATTCCGGCGATGCCTTTGGTTTTAAATTGTTTTTTCCAATAACAATAAAAAATTTACTTACACCTAATATTTTGCTGATTTCATGGTAAATATTACCTGAGAGCGCCATCCTTATAGCTATTGCTCGTTTGAGCTCTCTGGCATCGATATCGCTTTTAATGAAAGATTCTAATTGGGCTATTTCTTTTTCTCTATCTTTTTGTTGCAGTTGTAAGTTATTCATTTTTTATTGTCACAATCAAGTATTGCATATAATTGTATCACAATCATGATAATGATTTAGGATTGCTATAGACGTTACGCTGCTGGAGAGAGAGATTTCCCTGGAGTTGATTTAAGTCATGCTAACTTAAACGTTGCTAACGTGGAAGACCTAGAAGAACTCGAACTAGGTCAGAATGAGTTGAGTGGTATCAATCTCAGCGGTGGTAACTTGACTAGAGCCAATCTGAGTTGTGTGAATCTCAGCGGTGCTAACTTGAGCAGTGCGAACCTAGACTCTGCTACCCTATCGCTTACCATATTGACTGGTGCCGATTTGAGGAAAGCCATTTTAGATTATGCCGACTTGGTATGCAACCTAATTGATGTTGACTTGAGAGAAGCCAGCCTGTTTTGTACAGGATTGGCTGGTACTGACCTAACCAGAGCTAACTTGATGGGGGCAACATTTCAAGTCCATGTAGAGGGGCGTTTGATTTTCCGGTAGTAATAAATATGTAGTGAAGTTTAATTACAGTAATTGAATACATAGGATAATTTTATAAATAACACAATCAAA
>NZ_JAUBRJ010000092.1:0-26182 GCF_036701805.1 Microcoleus sp. N3A4 | reverse complement strand
TAGTCATTAGTCATTAGTCATTAGTCATTAGTCATTAGTCATTAGTCATTAGTCATTAGTCATTAGTCATTAGTCATCAGTAATTAGTTGATAAACAAAACCCAACACGATTGGACGCGAGCATCTGTAGGGACACGGCACTGCCGTGTCCTTACCGGGATCGGGGACTTTTAATAATTGCTATAAGATTGAGGATTCTAGCAATAGTTTTCAAGCTCGCAATCACAAGCAATTTAGTGCATATTGTCAAGTCTTTTAAAGAACTGTTTAGCGTAACTTTTGTGCCGATCGCTTTTCCCACAGCCACAGCAGCCGCTTGACAATGCGAGTGATATTGCTGCCGATCGATTCATCCGCTACCATTATCCCTCGATGGACTGAGTAAAAACACTCAGCCTTGCCGGTGAATCGGGCGCTAATTTCCCAGATCGAAGGGACAAGGCTGAAAGAACAAGGAATTTTTTGTTTTAACTAACCAGCAACAACAATTATTGATTCTGCCGAATGCCTTGTAAATAAGAGCCTTCAACCTTCAGTTGACTATCTCTCTCAAGTTAGATAAAATAATTCATATTTTATGCTTCAATACTCCGGACAGTTTTTGAGACCGAGGCTGAAACCCTCATTCTACCGTTAGCATTTGACCTCACTGAGAAGGCTGAAACCCGCATTCTGCCGTTAGTGATTGAAAACTGTCCGGACTATTGATGCTTAGCAGTTTGAAAAATATCTCAAGCAGCTTTGTATAGCGGGAAACAATATACCTACAGTGTTTATTGTTACCTTGAATACGTAGAAACCCAAATAATTTGAGGGATCTAGAAATTGGAACTTTTTGAAGGAGCACAACAAGTGCAAAGGCGATTAACCCCAATGGCGGCAGTCCAGTCTTTTTCCAAAAAAGCTAGTGTTGCAGTAATCGCGATCGGCTGTACAGTCATTTTGGGTTGGATATTCGATCTGCCACTCTTAAAGAGCATTCTGCCCGGACTCGTGACCATGAAAGTCAATACTGCGGTCTGCTTTATTTTGAGTGGGTTTTCTCTGTTCATTCAACAGCGACGGCGCGCCGAATCAACAGCAATAAAGCATCAAATAATCACTAATTTTTTAATTTTTAGCTGCTCATTTTTTATTATATTAATTACCTTCTTAACCCTAGTTCAATATAGCTTTAGTTTAGACTTAGGCATCGACCAACTGCTATTTAAAGAAAGTTACACCTTGACAAGCCCCGGAACACCAGGACGGATGGCACCAAATACTGCTACTGCTTTTTTATTACTGGGAACAGCCCTGCTGCTGCTGTCAGAACGCCGTCCTAAATATCTAGGGGTTCAAATCTTAAGCTGTTCAGCATTTTTTATTGCATTTCTGGGTTTAATAGGCTACATCTACGGCAAAGCTTTATTTTACAGAATTGGCGATAATACAGGAATGGCTTTGCACACGTCCGCAGCATTTATGTTGCTGAGCTTCGGCATTTTATTTACCAATCCAGAGCGAGGATTCATAGCAGTAATGGCGAGCGATCGCGCTGGCGGCATCATGGCAAGGCGCTTGTTGCCGCAGGCAATTATTATCCCGCCTTTAGTGGGTTATTTCATCATCTCGGGAGAGCGCTTACAAGCCTACAGGTCTGATGTAGGAATATCGCTGTTAAGTGTATTGAACGTGATTATTTTTACAGTTCTAATTTGGCAGAATGCAAAAACTCTCTGCACCGCCGACCGGAAGCGCTATCGAGCGGAACTGGAACTGAGGAAATCTAAATCAGACTTAGAAAATAAAGTTGAGAAACGGACTCTCCAACTGCAAATCGCCAACGAGCAATTGCAGCAGCAAATTCTAGACTCTCAAACAACTAAGCAGGCGCTGCAAAAAAACTACAACCTGTTGCTGACAGTCATCAACAGTACGCCAACAGCCCTATTTGTCAAAGATATTCAGGGCCGTTACATGATGCTAAACGCTGCCGGAGCCAGTATAATTGGCAAGTCTGCTGACGACATTATCGGCAGAGATGACAGCGAGTTATTTCCGCCGGAAATTGCGGGCAATATTAGGAAAACCGATCGCCCAATTATGGCAGCGGGAAAAACGCAAGCGATCGAAGAAGAGCTGCCAGTTAAAGGCAATTTGAGGACATTTCTTTCTACAAAAAGCGCTTACCGGGATGGACTAGGAAATATCAGCGGTATAGTTAGCGTCGCGCGCGATATTACTGAGAGCAAACAAGCCGAAATCGCCAACAGAAGTCTGGCAGCAATTCTGGAAGCAACACCGGATTTTGTAGGTATCTGCGACCTCGAAGGACGCGCCGTTTACATCAACAAAGCAGGCAGAAAAATGGTGGGTATAAACGAAAACGAAGATATATCCAAGCGACAAATTGCAGAATTCACGACAGCCTCAGCCCGCAGCACTTTGAAAGGCGCGATCGCCACCGCTGTTTCCGAGGGCTTTTGGAGTGGAGAAACAGCCTTCGTGTCAGGATCGGGACTCGAAATTCCCGTCAGCCAAGTTCTCATCTCCCACTCCGCACCGGGCGGCAAACTCGCATACATTTCGACGATCGCCCGCGACATCAGCGATCGCTTCCAAGCTGAAAAAGCGCTGCAACTGTCTCAAGCTCGTTTCGCCGGCATTGTAGAAATTGCCGACGACGCGATTATTTCCGTGGATGCTGACCAAAAAATTATCCTGTTCAACCAAGGTGCAGAAAGGATTTTCGGGTGGACGGCTGCTGAGGCGATCGGGCAATCCCTGAGCCTGCTGTTGCCCGAAGCTTTTGTCGCCCCTCACAGCCACCTCGTCAGCAATTTCGGCGCCGGCGTTAAACAAGCCCGAAAAATGGGCAACCGCAAAGAAATTTTCGCCCGCCGCCGAGACGGTACGCAATTTCCCGCCGAAGCTTCTATTTCCAAACTCGAAGTGGCAGGCGAAATAATATTCACAGCTATTTTGCGCGACGTGACAGCCAGTCGGCAAGCCGAAGAATTTGTGCGTCTGAGCGAGGAAAGATACCGATCGCTGGCAATGGCCACCGCGCAACTGGTATGGACGACAGACGGCCAGGGAAAGCCAATCGCACCGATCGACTGGATGGCATATACAGGTCAAAGTTGGGAGGAAGCTACAGACAACTGGACTTCGGCAATTCACCCAGACGATCGCCCGATCACGGCCCAAGCTTGGAAGCGCGCAGCAGAAACCAAAAGTCTCTACGAAGTCGAGCACCGCTTGCGGGCTGCAGACGGCTGCTACAGACACTTCTGGGTGCGCGGAGTTCCAGTTTTAGCAGAAGACGGCAGCATTCGCGAATGGGTGGGAACTCACACCGACATTAGCGATCGAGTCCAAGTTTTGGAAGCACTCAAGGAGTCCGAGGGACTGTATCGATCGCAAGCAGCCGAGCTCGAAAAAGCTGTCCGCGAGTTGCACCAAGCTCAAACTCAACTAATCCAAACCGAAAAAATCTCTTCTCTCGGGCAGCTAGTCGCCGGCGTCGCCCACGAAATTAACAATCCGATTAACTTCATCTACGGCAACATCACCCACGCCAGCCAATACGCCGCAGACTTGCTCAGTTTGCTCCACCTTTACCAGGAAAAATACCCCAATCCCGTCCCAGAAATTGTAGAAGCAGCCGAAGATATTGAAGTTGATTACTTAATGGAAGACTTTACAAAGATTTTGGAATCAATGAAAGTAGGAGCCGATCGCATCCGCGACTTAGTTGTCTCCTTACGCAACTTTTCCAGACTCGACGAATCGCAGATGAAGCTAGTAGACATTCACGAAGGAATCGAAAGCACTTTGCTAATTTTGCAGCACCGGATCAAAGCTAATGTAGTTCGTCCGGCTATTGAAATTATCAAAGAATACGGCACTTTCCCAAAAGTCGAGTGCTATGTAGGTCAGCTCAATCAAGTATTTATGAATATTTTAGGAAATGCGATCGACGCCATCGAAGAGTACAACAGCCATCATTCTTCAAACGAAATCGAAATCTCTTTTCGCCCCAAGACAATTCGGATTAGCACGAGTGCGAATTCAGACACAGTAACAATTCGGATTGCCGACAACGGGATGGGAATCAATCAAGAAGTTATTCACAAGTTGTTCGACCCATTTTTCACTACTAAACCCGTCGGCAAAGGCACAGGCTTGGGACTGTCAATCAGCTATCAGATTATAGTTGAAAAACACCGAGGCAATTTGCAGTGTGTTTCCGCGCCCGGGGAAGGTGCAGAGTTTGTCATAGAAATTCCCCTTTGCCAGGAAGTATCGCCTCTAGTCACAGGAAATAATCAATTAGCAGCAGTTGGTAGTTAATTGTTAGTTGCGATCGGTGGCATCGGAATTAATATTACCCGAAATCAGGAAACGGCACTGCCGTTTCCCTACGCCAGATTAATCGTAGGGAAACGGCACTGCCGTTTCCTCTATATCATTCCGGCCCAGCCGGAATTGATATGACATAATCTCTGGCTCAAAACTGCCCTAAATCGAAATAATTCTTTACAATAAAAAAGTAACATTCCAATTAACTTTGACAAAATCCCTTGAAAATGCCTGTAAACGAACTTTCTCCCACAACAGCCTCCACCGAAACACAGACACTCGACTTTGACATAGCCATCGTCGGAGGCGGCATAGTCGGGGCAACCTTAGCCAGCGCCTTAAAAGATTCCGGCTTAAAAATAGCCATAATTGAAACCCAACTCCCCGCAGTCGCAGCAGCCAAAAAACAAGCTTATGCAATTACCTTACTATCAGGAATGATTTTAGAAGGCATAGGCGTATGGCAACAAATCTTGCCGCAAATCACCACCTTCGAGCAAATTAGCCTCTGCGACGGCGACTATCCCGGCGTCGTCGAATTCCACCGCCCAGACTTGGGAAATACTGGCAAATTGCCCGTACCAAAAGCAGCTTTAGGTTACGTTGGCGAGCACCGAGTCATGCTGTCAGCTTTGCACGAATGTTTGGCAAAAAACCCTAATTTTAGTTGGGTTTGTCCGGCGGAAGTAATAAAAGTAAAATATTTAACTAATTGCGCCGAAATAGAAGTCAAACAACACGGCGAAACTCGCACAATTCGCACCAAATTATTAGTCGCCGCTGACGGTTCTCGATCGCGCATCCGCACCCAAGCCAACATCAGCACTCGCGGCTGGAAATACTGGCAATCCTGCGTTGCTATCACGATTAAAGCAGAAAAACCGCACAACGATATCGCTTTTGAGCGCTTTTGGCCGAGCGGCCCGATGGGAGTCTTACCATTACCTGGGAACCGCTGTCAAGTAGTTTGGACAGCACCCCACGCGGAAGCAAAAGCTTTGCAACAAATGGATGAAACAGAGTTTTTGACTTTGTTGGAACAGCGCACGGGCGGGCTTTTGGGGCGTTTGGAATTGGAGAGCGATCGGTTTTTATTTCCCGTGCAGTTAATGCAGAGCGATCGCTACGTTTTACCCAGATTAGCGCTAATTGGCGACGCGGCTCACTGCTGCCATCCCGTGGGTGGCCAGGGATTGAATATGGGCATTCGAGACGCTGGGGCGATCGGCCAAATCTTGCAGCAAGCGCACCAAAAAGGCGAAGATATTGGCGATTTGCGAGTATTGAAACGGTATCACAACTGGCGCAAAAAAGAGAATTTAATCGTGTTAGGATTTACCGATTTTCTAGACAGATTATTTTCTAATACTTGGCTGCCAATTGTAGCATTTCGCCGCTTTGGATTGTGGTGTTTGCGGACTATTCCCCCAGTGAGGTTTTTAGCCTTGCGCTTGATGACCGGTTTAATGGGGCGGCCGCCGAAATTAGCCAAAAATTAGAAGAAACCGGGTTTTTTCCTATGTTGCTTGCACTCTAGCGGTGTTGCCACAACCGCCAGGGGTTGAAACCCCTGGCTAATAGCGAAAGTCGGTTGAAACCGACTGAAAATCCGAGATAAAAATGAAAAACTCTTTAGTCCTCTTTAAGAGGACTTTTGCTATAAGACAGGGGTTTCAACCCCTGGCGGACTATCGGGCTAACCGAGGTTTCTCGCCACTCGCACCATCAAAGAAACCGGGTTTTTTCCTCAATCTTTGCAATGTTACGAAGTTGGTCGCAAAAACGCGGTACAATGATCGACTCAGCTCGAACCCAGCCCTGACGGCAATAGAAAAACTATGCAGCCCGAACAAGAACAAGAAATTCTCAACCTGCGCGATCGCCAATTAACGCCCAAACAAATTGCCCGAAAGTTAGGATTGAAAGCATCCGAAGTCAGTACCTTTCTTCAATCTCATGCAGAACAAACAGCCCTCGCTAGCGCCGAAAAAGGAGAGTTATTGCCCGTTGCTCAATGTCTCGTGGATGTAAATTTTGCGAAGGTATTGTTGGGGAATGAAACCTCTGAAGCGAGCGGTTTGGGTTTAGTGGTGGTTACCCGTTCCAAGGGATACAATCGTTTTGTTGCAGCCTCTTATTTGATCGACTACTGGTGTTTGGGAGTCAAGGATACCATCCCGCCGCGTAACTGCAACGATAGCCAATATAAAAATTTCGTTCAGCTTTGTTACTCGCAGTTTATGCAAGAATACGAGGAGATTAGTTTAGAGCAAGCACAAGCCCTGGTTTGGGGCGCGATCGCTTATGCCAAAACATTAGGCTTTGAACCGCATCGCGATTTCGAGCAGTCGAAGGCTCATTTAGGAGAATCAACCAGCGAAATTGGCTTGAAATTCGGTCGCAATGGAAAACCTTGTTATATTGAAGGGCCTCACGATAATACAAGGAAAATTATCAATACGCTTAAAAACTCTGTGGGAGACGGTAATTTCGATTACTTGTTCGGGATGGGGTAGAAATTGATACGGGGGAGCGTCAACCGCCAAACCACCAATCATGATAAAATAAACATCGGTGTTATTGACAACTCCCCACAATGGACGAAACCCGCGCCCAAGCCTACCTGCAACTAATTCACACACTCCTGACTTGCCCCAACGGAGACGAACCGCAGATATTACAAGATAACTCAGAATTGCTGGATCGCGGATTTCTGCAAGCTTGCGAGTTAGTAGCAGAAAACTTCACACAGCAAGGAGAGGAAAATGCAGCTAGTTTCCTACGAAATCTGGCCAGTCAAGTAGGGCAATTCTTGGATGCGAACGATGACGGAGATAGCGATAACTCTGAAAGTGAAGATTCCCAAGAGTATGCAAACTTTATCCTAGAATTATTGCAAGCAGAAGCAGATAGCAATAGCGATATTAAAGTAATTTACCCCATGTTGGCTGAACGGCAACATCTCCTCAATCACCGTTTTGCCGAAACTTTACAGCAAGTGGCCCAGCAGTTAATTGCCGAACATCCCGAAGCAATTGCGTTCATTCTCGCCATCATTGAAAGTTTAAGTATTCATATTAAAAACTTTCCGCTGGGAAGTAGAGCGAATAATCTGGAAATTGCGATTACTGGTTGTCAAATAGTTTTAAATAATCGGCAACCGGGAAGTGAAAAGTTTGCTCAAACCCAAAATAATCTGGCAACAGCCTACAGTAACAGAATCAGGGGAGAGAAAGCAGAGAATATCGAACTGGCGATCGCATCATACACTGCTGCATTAACCATCCTCACCCCCGATGCCTTTCCCCAAGATTGGGCTCAGACGCAAAATAATCTGGCAAATGCCTACAGTGACAGAATCAGGGGAGAGAGAGCACAGAATATCGAACTGGCGATCGCATCATACACTGCTGCATTAACCATCCTCACCCCCGATGCCTTTCCCGAAAATTGGGCAACGACGCAAAATAATCTGGCAGCAGCCTACAGTAACAGAATCAGGGGAGAGAAAGCACAGAATATCGAACTGGCGATCGCATCATACACTGCTGCATTAACCATCCGCACCCGCGAAGCCTTTCCCCAAGATTGGGCTCAGACGCAAAATAATCTGGCAAATGCCTACAGTGACAGAATCAGGGGAGAGAAAGCAGAGAATATCGAACTGGCGATCACATCATATTATGCTGCATTAACCATCTACACTGGCGATGCCTTTCCTGAAGAGTGGGCGATGACGCAAAATAATCTGGGAGAAGCTTACTCTAAAAGAATCAGGGGTGAGAGGGCGGAAAATCTGGAACGGGCTATGGTTTGCTACCAAGAAGCTTTAGAAGTCTATATCCCTGAAGCTTTTCCCGAAAAATGGGCAAATACTCAATTGCAGATAGCAAAGTTTTATCAAAACTCGATTAGGGGAGATCAATCAGAAAATATAGAAAAAGCTTTTCGAGCTTATCAAGAGGTTCTCAAAGTTAAAACTCGTGAATCTTATCCCGTAGATTGGGCAGAAACACATAACCAACTAGCATCAGCTTATTTTCAGCGTATTGCAGGCGAAAAAGCCAAAAATATAGAACAGGCTATTAATTCTTATAATAATGCTTTGACAGTTTATACCTTTAAATCATTTCCTGAATACTGGGCAGCAGTTCAAACTAATTTATCACTTGCTTATTATCAAAGAATTATAGGTGTCAAAGAAAATAATATTGAACAAGCTATAGCCTATTCAGAATCAGCACTGAAAGTATATTCTAGTGACTCATTTCTCGATCAAAGAGCAAAAACCCAAGAATCTCTGGCTCAATATTACACAACACGAGATTTTGGAGATAAGGTCAAAAATATCAGCAAGGCAATTGAATATTTTCAGGCTACAGCTCAAATTTATCAAAAACAAGGTGATGCAGTTTTTGATAAACAGCAATGGGACTTAGCAATAAATTTTTACGATGATGCCATCACCGCCGTCGAACAAAGCCGCCAGTGGGAAACTTCCCAACGCAGCAAGCGCCAAATCCTCGAAAATGCTTTGCCCATGTACGAGAAAATGGTACTGGCCTGCATCCACCTCGAACGCTACGAAACCGCCCTCCTCACCGTCGAACGCAGCAAATCTCGCACCCTCATCGAACTCCTCGACAACGCCAACCTCTACCCCAAAAACAGTACCCCCGCCCAAAAACAACAACTCAGCCAACTCCGCCGCCAAATTGCCTCCCTCCAACAACAACTCGACACCAACCAACCCCCACCCGAAACCGACACAGCCACCGACACCGACACTCTGCCAGAAAAACGCAGTATTTCCACACCCGAACCGTCCCAAACCAGCGCTTCCCACCTCGAAGCCGAACTAAAAACCCTGCAACAGCAAGTCACTCAACTGCTGAGAGAAATCAACGACCCCGATTTCAATCTCACGCAGCGAGTCATCCCCCAACTACCGGACTTCACCCAATTCCTCGACAGCCAAACCGCCCTCATCGAGTGGTATCTCCCCCCAAACCCAGACTCCGGCTTCCACGTCTTCATCGTCACCAATCGCACCGGAGATCCCCCTAAATCCCCCTTAAGAAGGGGGACTTTGAGTGAAGCAGATCCCCCCCTTGTTAGCGGGGAAGTTCCAGTCCCCCCCTTATTAAGGGGGGGGCTAGGGGGGGATCTCCACATCCAACACCTAGCCTTCACCCCCGAACAGCATCAACAACTCAACCGCGACATCGCCACCTACCTCAGCGACTACGGCAAACCCACCTGGGGCGAAGCCCTCAGCCACCGTCTAGTCACCCTAGCCGCCTCCCTGCAACTCAACCAAACCCTGGCCGCTTTACCCCCAACCATCAAAAAACTAATCCTGATTCCCCACCGCGACTTACACCTGCTACCGCTTCACGCCCTACCAGCAACCCGCAACTTGCCAAACGGCGAAACCAAAACCGGCTACTGGCTTGACCTTTATACGAACGGCATCCAATACAGCCCCAGCAGCCAATTTCTGGAACGTTTGCATCAACGAAAACGCCCGCCCCTCAACGATATTTTGCCCCTGTTCGCTATCCAGAATCCCACGGAAGACCTGCGCTACACCGAAATTGAAGTTGAAGAGATTTCCCGCCGCTTCAATCCCAATGCCCACATTTTGAAGCGCCAGCAAGCTACTAAAATCGCCTTTAACTCCCCAGCTACTTTCAAAAAATTAAGTGATTCCTATTACGCCCATTTCTCTTGTCACGGCAGTTTCAACTCCGAGAATCCGCTGAATTCGGGTTTGGTTTTCGCTGGAATATTGGAACCCCCTCAGCCTCCCTCGGTAACGGGAGAGAAAGAGGAAGAGGAAGAACCCCCCCAGCCCCCCTTGGTAACGGGAGAGAAAGAGGAAGAGAATCGCAGTTATGTTATTCTGCGTGATGGTCGCCGTTTTCGGACTGATATTCAATGCCTGACACTCAAGGAAATTTTTGCTAGTCTGGATTTACCTTTATGTCGCTTGGTCAGTCTCTCGGCCTGCGAAACTGGATTGGTGACTAGAGTTGTCACCGATGAATATATCGGTTTAGCTAGCGGTTTTCTGTATGCGGGTGCTAGTAATGTGGTCAGTAGTTTATGGTCTGTCAGCGATTTTTCTACGGCTTTTCTGATGATTCGTTTTTATCAAAATCTGAACGATCTGGATTTGTCAGTTTCTCAAGCTTTGCAAGCCGCTCAAATTTGGTTGAGAACGATCGCGCGAAAAGACTTTTTGGCATGGTTGAAAAATGAGGTGAAAATAGAAGAAAATCGAGTCGATAGTATTGACATTTTGTTGCGTCGGAGTTTTGAAAATCAACCTTTTGCCGATCCTCAATATTGGGCTGCATTTTGTGCGATCGGTATATAAGTTATCGCGTTATCCAGTTGATAATTCGGCAGTTGAAACCGCTACTTGTCAAACCAAGTCCGCGCAACGCGAGACTGAAGAAATGTCGGTTTTAGGCAAAGTCTAGATCCCCCTAAATCCCCCTTAATAAGGGAGACTTTGATGACTCTCTTGTCCCCCCCTTATTAAGGGGGGCTAGGCAGGGTGGTTTTATTGTGAGGAGAAGAAAACTGAAACGACAGAAAGCACCGCTCAAAGCTCGCGTCTGGGACGCAACTGTTATATTAATTAATAAAGGTACGTAGTTGGGCTTTAGCCCTCTTTAGACGTATATATAAAGAGGGCTAAAGCCCAACTACGTACCTATTTCTAGGATGACAATTAATCCACCCTGCTTATTAAGGGGGGCTAGGGGGGATCTAGACTTCGAGACAAACGCGCAAGACTCAAGGTTTTGCATTAAGCTGTCAGGAATGAGTACAGGCTTTAAACCAGTTAAAGTTAAAGTTCAACACACAAATAACTTAGGAAAATGAACGACCTTTCTCATGCTTCAACAACCATTCTCGACTTCCTCACCTTACTGGAATTGGAACAAGTCAAGGAAACAAGCAACCTATTTAATGCTGCGATTTGGCAAGACCTAAATCAACTCAATTTAGACTTAAATGCAATTAGGCAACCGAATAAAATCGCTTTAGCAATTCTAGATTGGTGCGAAAAATATCCAGAAATCTATCGGGAATTCAAGGCTAAAGATTGGCAGAAAGTTCGCTGCGATATGGTTGGCGAAGATGACATAGATATTCCCCTTCCATACCTAGATGGTGAGGCGGAGATTATTCGGAATCGGGACAGAATCCAAAAAATAATTCAGGAAAATCAGCAACCGCCCAACCAGGATTCACCCAATAATCCCGAACAAGATTAACCGCAATGTCCAACGAATCCGATCCGATTTATTACGCCTTAAATGTTAGCTTGTTTGCATTCACCCTGCAATCTGGTTCATATTTAGATTCCCAAGAACTAATCAACGAATCTCCCCAAAATTTTCAGTACAAGTATGAGAAAATCTTAAAAGATAATTTTAGTTCAAAGCTGAAGTTTCCCGATTCATTTCCACAAGTTCGGCAAGATTTGCCTAACTCAGACAACTACGAATTACTGGATAACCGCAAAAAAGGTACGCGACAATTTTTGCTGCTGTCAAGTAAAGACACAAACCAAAATCCGATTCAGCCTAAACCTTTATATCGTCTGTTGGTGTATCCGCAGAAACTCAGCGATACCTACGCTTTGTTAATCAATATTTTTCGTCCGCAAGCTGAAGGTTTTGATGGCGTAAAATTAAATGAAGTTGCCGAATTCAACCCGAATCAATGCTTGACTCTCAAAAACGACCCGCATTTTATCGGACAAACTTTCCTAATCGCAGCTTATTTGTCTGAATCCAAACCACCTAACCCCGAAGAATTAAGAACTAATGCCGAAAATTTGCTCAAGCAATTATTCGTTGGTGTTTGTCCTGATTTTTATCAATCCGATTCTTTTTTAGATGGTTGCATTTTAGAATTTAGCCGACCGAAAACATCGCAAACTCGCTATCTTGTTTTGTTCTATTTTGCTGAGACTACTTCGGAACAACTTAAGGAAATATACTGGGATTTGCCAGAACTATTCTTATACTATCATAAAATCACGAATGTTTTCCAAAATAGTCGAAAAAGTGCAGATGAACTGGATAAATTAATCCTACAAGAAATTGAAAGCAAGTCAAAATTGCCAGATTCGTTGGATTTGAACTCATTAAAAACTCAACTCAAAGAACTATTGAAAACTGTTCCGAAATATACTTTGAAATTGCGTAATCTTGAAAATAGTTTCAATACTCTGAATATTCATGCCAGAAATTACCAACTCAAACTGAAGCGCTTGCAAGGCCAAGTCAAGGACAATTTGGATTTATTCAGTCGGTTTGCGGAACGAGAAAGCGAAACTTTTCGATTGCAAATTCAAGCTGATTTAAATTATTCTAAACCGGGTTCTCAATTACTGGATCAAGCTATTGCCAGTATTCGCGGTTTGGTGGAAATCGACCAAGCTGAGTCCGATCGCCAACTGCAACAAACTTTACAGGATAATGAGAAAAAAGACAAAGATCGCGATCGGGAATTAGAAAATACGATTCAAGCAGTCGGTACCGGCATCGGTGTAGGAGTTGGCGTCGCCGGAATCTTAGCCAGCAGCTACGACTCCATTAAAGAACCTTGGGATTTTCCCTCTCCCCAACATCCGCTGCTTGCGCCACATCCCTTCATTATTGTGATTACAGTTAGTTTCTTGTTGGGTTGGGGCTTGGGATGGTTGGCTTGGTTTTTCACTAAGCGCCATCTCAAGAATAAACTGTTACAATCATCATCCGCGCAGACAAGTTTACCTAGTTCCGAAAATCAACCTCCCTCTGTTGATGTGTAATCTCTCTCTGCTTTCGGGTTAATTGCATTCAACCCATCGCCCGAATCAATATCTAGTCGATCTAAAGTTCTCGCATCTAGTTTCAACAAAGGCATGATTTGGTCGTATTTCTGCCATTTACCTCTAGGAAAACCCCCAACAGCAAAATCAAAAAATCCATGCTCCATAGAGAATATGCCACCGCGTTCATACATTAGGATTAGCGGTTCGTAGGGTTCAGGTAGAGTAAATTCACTGACTTTTGGTGAATTTTTCGCGCTATCCCAATGAAGGAACCACTCGCAGGTTTTCTCAATAATACCCGCCACATAAAACGGTGTCTCTGTGAAATGAGTCTTAAGCACTTTAACCTTAGTTTCATCGGCATCTAGAGAATCAATATGAGCAGCCACATCAAAAAACGGCCATTCATCCGTACAATCTAAAGCCTTGGCCCACAGTGCGGCACGTCTCAAGTATTCTCGCAAAAGGGCAATGTGAGAGTTAACGCGACTATCGTCTGGCTCCCATTTAATTGCTAAAATTCGCTCTAGTGCAGTATCGGTAATTGTTTTCGCAGTCATATTCTTTCTCTAATAGCTTCAAGCAACTCATCAAGATTCGAGAGATTGTCCGCAAGCATCAGTCCTTCCGCTGACTTACCTATTATGTTAACCCAGTGGGAAAATGGATTGGGCTTGCTGGTATGAGGAGCTATATCGTGTGCTCCGAAATTCTCCGGGGTTGGCCAGTTGCCAAAACCATACATGGGATGCTCTATCCAAGCTTTAGGCGATCGATAAGGAAGTCCATCGGCCATTAGTGCTTGCTCTATGTACTCGTGGGCTATCAACCGCTTAAACTTGATAAGTTCTCTCGGTTGTAGCTCACCATTTTTTGCACTTATCCATAAATCAGCAATCTCACCATCGGGTGTAAAATTACCTCGGACATGACTAATAGTATTTGTCTCATCATTGGGAATGTCAAGCTCGTGTTCCTTGATAAATATGTGTTCTTTTACTTGGCGGATAATTTGTTCAGAAATCTCTAGATAATTAGCAATTTTATACACATCATCCGTCATGGCGATAATTTCTGCATATTGACGGATTTCTTTCTGATTAGCCTCCCCAAAATACTGTGGCACTATCCAACACCATTCTCATTATTACTCTTTGACAACTTCCATTAACTCTTCAATCAGAACATCGAGGGTGCGAGCTATTTTTTGAATTGATGTGATATCAACCGTTGCTAGTCCTTCCGATCGAGCATAGTGCCTGACTGTGCTGTACGGAACCTCGGATCGATCGGCAACATCCTTTAACGTCCATCCTTTTTCGTCAGCAAACTCTCGGATTCGGAACCTAACTAAGCCCATTCTACTTGACAAACGATAAGTATCTATCTTTTTAATTCAAACACAATAGTCGATCGACAGTTAAACAGTATTTTGTATCGTGCGGATCTGTCAGAAGTTCGATCGCACTTAAAGATATCTGATGAATCCGCATCCTACGGTACTCGATCGACTTTCTAGAAAAACCACTTAATACAAAACAACTGCCAACAGCCAAAAACTGTCAACAGTTGTTTTATAAATTCAATGCGGATGGCGAGACTCGAACTCGCAAGGACATAATGCCACACGCACCTCAAGCGTGCGCGTATACCAATTCCGCCACATCCGCTCTTTCTGGCAATCTCCGGGATTTTTGCGTTACGAGTTAAAGATTCACAGGTTGAGGTTCCTGACATTTAACTTGTGACTTGCCCTTTTGCACCGCCGATTTACAATCATAGCACCACTACCAGCCAAATGTAAAATAAATTTTTGTGAACAATTTCTGGAAAACCATTATCCACAACATACCGAAAGGCATTATTGTACAGAATATTGAGTGAATTAAGCAGCGAAGATGGGGTTCTCGAAAATTTTAATCGCTAATCGGGGAGAAATAGCTCTCCGCATCCTCCGCACCTGCGAGGAAATGGGGATTGCCACGGTCGCCGTTCACTCCACCGTAGATAAACACGCCCTGCACGTCCAGTTGGCAGACGAAGCCGTTTGCATCGGCCCCCCCACCAGCAGCAAAAGCTATTTAAACATCCCCAACATCATCGCGGCAGCCTTGACGCGCAACGCCGCAGCCATTCACCCGGGCTACGGCTTCCTTTCGGAAAATGCCCGATTTGCGGAAATCTGCGCCGACCATCAAATTACCTTCATCGGCCCTTCCCCAGCCGCGATGCGGGCTATGGGCGACAAATCCACCGCCAAAGAAACTATGCAGCGGGTGAAAGTCCCCACAGTTCCCGGTAGCGACGGATTGCTGGCGGACGATCGCGAAGCTTTGGCAGTAGCCCGCGATATCGGCTATCCTGTGATGATCAAAGCCACAGCCGGCGGTGGTGGCCGCGGCATGAGGCTAGTGAGAGAAGCCTGCGAACTCCCCAAACTATTCTCCGCAGCCCAAGGCGAAGCCGATGCAGCCTTCGGCAATCCCGGAGTCTACCTGGAAAAATTCATCGAAAAACCCCGCCACATCGAAATCCAAATCCTCGCCGACAACTACGGTAACGTCATCCACCTCGGCGAGAGAGATTGTTCGATTCAGCGCCGACATCAGAAACTCCTGGAAGAAGCCCCCAGCCCAGCCCTCACCCAGAAACTCCGAGATCAGATGGGTCACGCCGCCGTCGCCGCCGCCAAATCCATCAACTACACGGGTGCCGGCACTGTCGAATTTTTGCTTGACAAATCGGGCAAGTTCTACTTCATGGAAATGAACACCCGCATCCAAGTAGAACATCCCGTCACCGAGATGATTACAGGTCTCGACTTGATAGCCGAACAAATTCGGATCGCCCAAGGCGAAAAACTGCAAATCAAGCAAAACCAAGTAATTCTCAACGGCCACGCCATCGAGTGCCGCATCAATGCTGAAGATCCCGATCGCAACTTCCGGCCCCATCCGGGCAGAATCACCGGCTTTTTGCCTCCCGGCGGCCCCGGCGTGCGGATGGACTCTCACGTTTATACCGATTACGAAATACCCGCTTACTACGATTCTTTAATCGGTAAATTGATAGTCTGGGGGCGCGATCGACCTTCAGCGATCCGGCGCATGAAACGCGCCCTGCGGGAATGCGCCATCACCGGCGTCCCCACAACTCTGGGCTTCCACCAAAAAATCCTCGATTCCCCCGAGTTTCTCAACGGCGAGGTTTACACCAATTTCGTCGAACAATTTATGAATCAGAACAGTTAGTTGTTAGTTGTTAGTTGTTAGTTGTCAGTTGTTAGTTGTCAGTTGTCAGTTGGCAGTTGGCAGTTGGCAGTTGGCAGTTGGCAGTTGGCAGTTGGCAGTTGGCAACTAACCCATGCCCCATGCCCCATGCCCCATGCCCCATGCCCCATGCCCCATGCCCCATGCCCGCTGACTCTTACATCATCATCGTCAGCAGTCCTTGCTGGCCGAGAATCATTTCTCGCAGCAAACTACAGATACCCACCCAAATAATCGGAGTAATGTCCACCCCGCCGATCGGCGGTACAATCTTTCTAGTTACGGCTAAAAAAGGTTCCGTCGGCCAAGCAATCAAACTCAACGGCAACTTGCTTAGATTCACCTCGGGATACCAAGTCAGAACGATCCGAAAAATAAATAGCAAAGTCATCAGCACTAGGACAGAGCCCAGAATCCAACTTGCAACGGTAATACCAGTCATGGGTCTTATCTCGAAATCTTAAGTTTTGTTAAGTCTGCTATTCATAATTTTAACCGTTTCACAGGTGCGATCGAAAGTATAAAATTAATAAAAATCAAATTGTTGTAACAAAGGCTTTGAATCTATGACTCCTTCTCTCGCGAACTTTTTGTACAGCCTGCTTGTGGGCGTGGCTGTGGTAGTGATTCCAGCAACGGTCGCCCTGATCTTCATCAGCCAAAAAGACAAAATCAAGCGCACCTAAAAAATCAGCGGGTTTCTCAGTCCGGCGTGAAAGTCAATTTTCGGCTACACGTCGGGCATTTCCCCGCTTCCGAAACCTCGGCAGCCAGCAACTGTGAAGGCAAAACCTTCGGTTGACTGCTTTCGCTGAGGTTTTTTCCCGTTAAACTCATTATTATATTCACTTGCTTTCGCTGAAACCCTGACCGGACACTGCCCCAGAAAGCACAGTCGGGATAACAGACTTAATGATAGATGTAAAATCTAACTCGCTAACATAGGAAAGACATAGGAGATAGGCTAATGGTCAATTTAGGATTGAACTGGAGCAGCCTGTTAGGGATAATCCTAGCAGTAGCAGGGGCAGGACTGTACTTTCTGCGATCGTGGCGTCCCAAACTAGCCCGAGACCACGATATTTTTTTTGCAGCAGTCGGCCTGCTGTGCGGCGGTATTCTGTTATTTCAAGGATGGCGGCTTGACCCAATTCTGGCATTCGGTCAATTTCTGCTCACCGGTTCCGCCATATTTTTTGCAGCAGAAAGCATTAAGCTACGGGGAGCAACCACCGCCCAAGCCAAAAGTCGCGCCCAATACGTAGATGAAGAGCGACCGGTCAGCAACGCCTACGCTTACGACGGCTACGATTCCGAAATCGAGCAGCTAGAACCAGAGGAAGACTATCCGCAGCGTCGCCGGATCAGAGGCAGCCAAGACTACCGTTCCTCCCGGGAAGCCGAGGACGAAGAACCCCGCCGCCGTCCCTCGAATCGCAACGGCAGCGTTAACACATCCAAGCCCGACTCGCCCGATCGACGAGCATCGCGCAAACGTCCCTCTCGCCCAGAAGCCTCGCCTGCCCAAGAGTCTGACAACTGGGACGTTTCAGACAACCCCGAAGAAAGACCGACCCGCAGCCGCAGCAGTCGCCCCCCTGCTTCGTCGTCGGAAAACCGCAGTTCCGATACTGCGCCGAGAACCAAAAAACCCCGTCCTACGGAATCATCCAGGTCTCGCCCCAGCAACCGCGACGTGGTGGAAGCACCGCCGTCAGACTACGTGGAGTATCGACCAGTAGAATACCCGGAAGACCAACCGGATAATTCCCCCAATTTCGACAAATAGGCAAACATAAGTAGGTGGGTGAAACGGAACATTTCTCGCGCCAGTAAGTTGCGTTTATTGATGCCCATCTACTTATTATTAGACTTTATACTGTAAAAAAAAACTGTAATTTTAGAGAGTAAAACCGCAGATAAACATAGGTAAAAACCGATAAAAGGTAAGTTTTATTATTTAAAAAACACTTTAAAAATATTTAATATTAGTTGTGTAAAATAACCATTAGCAGGTTGGCAGTGAAGTAGTCCGTCCTTAGAGGATGTTTTAAACCCACATTCCGCACCCCCCAAATGCCACAGACACCGATCGAGTGGATCGAAGTCGATCGTCGGAGACCAGGGTAACTATAGCAATCCTCGCATCAGCCGCCTCTCTCGATCGAGACCAGAATCCTTGCAGTGCGAGCCAGAAAGCTCGCGTATAATGCAAGCAAATCATTTAGGATTGCTATATGAGACGGGGGAATTTTGTGCCGAATCTCCGGCGGTTCCCAACCGCTGACAATTTGCTGACAATTTGCCGACAATTTAAGGTGAGATTTTATGGTTGAATGAAAATGCCGATCGCATTGTGAACTCTCGCAGCAGTAGACGGAGGTCGATCGAGCAAACTACCTCCCAAATACAAACTCGTCGAACTTCCCCCATCCAAATTTAAAGCCTCCACAGCACCCATTTGCTGCAATATCTGCGCCAGTTCTGCGAAATTTGGCCCCGCCCCGCCCGCGCGATTGTGCACCGCTACAATCAGCAAATTCCCCGCAGCAGTTCGCCCGATCGCACTCCGAATTGCTGTCTGCCGAACATAGGCATCGCTAAACCCTTCCGCCTTCGCATCCAGCACAACTCGACTGTTTTGAACTAACACCGGCCCGCCGCCGAGAATGTAAGGAAAACGGTTGAAATCCGCAGGAATTGTGTTAGTTTCCAAACGCAATAAAGTGCCGGTCGAAAGTTGAGGTACCGGGGAAAAATCGGAACGCAAAGCCAAAATATAACCGTTAGCAGGAATTGGAAAAATTGTTGTTCCCGCCGCACCTCCGGGGGATTGGCTGACAACTCTATCGCCCGCAACTGTGACAACTATCTCATTTTCAGAAAACGGAGTATAAGTTGTTCCCCAATCGGGATTGTAACGGCCGATTCCCGATTGCACGTAGGCACTATTGAGATGAGAAACAGGCAAACGCTGATTTGTTGGAGTAATCAAAGTTTCTTGCAAAGTCAAACGATTGATGACAAATTCGCCCCGATCGTTCCAGGCGATCGCCCCGCGGTTCAATATCGGCCCGGAAAGCCATTTATTGTCCCGCCGAATTGCCCCTAAAGCTAATCGATTTATCCGATTGAAAAATCCTCCATTAATTGCAGCCGCCGTTCCCGAAAGTTCGGCTGTTTGCAATAGAGCTGCAGTGCCTTTATCTGTCGGCGGATTGCTGAGAATTGGTCGAAGTTTTACACCGGATTGACGCGGATTAACTTCTAACCAAACTACGGGAAAACGAGCAGTTCCTAAATTTTGATACTGCTGCCGCCATCTGACTCCCTGTGCCCAAAGAATATTTTTTTCTACTAACGAATCGGGCCGAATGTCGATAACTAATCGATTCGGATTTCCGAGGCTGAAAACTTGCGGCCGCCAACCTAAAGGAATCGTCACTTTGACTTTGGTTTGAGCGCCAGCAGGTTCGACTTTTAGTGATAGCAATTGTTTGCTGGTTGCAAAAGTGCGATCGACCGCATTGCGATCGACTTTGGCATCGATCGCGATCGACCATTCTTGGCCGGCGATCGGCTTTGCGGGCGTTATTTGCAGCGGGAGAGCGGGTTTGGTCGGGTCGTCTGGTGTTTCGAGGTTTGGCGCTGCGGGGATGATTGGCAGCGGGAGAGCGGGCTTTGTGGGGTCGTCCGGGGTATCTCTGGGTGTGGGTGTCGGAGACGGGCTCGGTGTATCGACAAAGTTAACTTGCCACGGGGCGGGGCGATCGATATCTACAACAATGCGATCGCCCCATTCTTTTTCTGCTTGCCGAATTCCGGTAACAATTGCAGTTTGAGAGGTAATTTTTAGAATATTCCCATCGGCAGATATCTGCCAGCCCGCAAGTCTAGCAAAATCGGTAACATCTAAGTAACGATACGGGCCTGTTGCCCGCGCTGCTAAGCTTTGAGCGCCGGTTAAAGATACCGAAAACCACTGCACCGATTGTTTGGCACTGTCGGCGCTGTTGAGCAAATCCACTCCCGCACTTTGCATCAATCCAACGTCGGCAATCCAAGTTCGGAAATTCGCAGCAGTGCTGTTTGCCGGCTGCTGAGTCCAAGCTAGGGACAGAATGCGGCCGTTTAGAGAAACTTGGCGGCCTTGTTTGATTCTGGAAGCTGGCGGTAGGGATTGAGTCAAAAACTTATAGTCCGACAGGGGTTGAAACCCCTGTCTCATAGCTGAAGTCCTCTCAAGAGGACTATAGGTCAATATTTCAGTCGGTTTTAACTGAGATATTGCACCATTCTCAATAACTTGTTTAGGAACAGGCAAGATGCCTGTGAAGCGAGAGATGACTTTTATTGTGGAACAGGCATCTTGCCTGTTCTTAAGAATGGTGCAAGATGTGAGTTTTAACCGACTTTCGCTATCAGCCAGGGAATTCATTCCCTGGCGGGCTCTCGAAGCATGAATCAACCCAGCCCCCTCCCCGTCTTGTGCTCTTCCGGGTTGATTCCAGAGCAAAGACGGGGCGATCGCCAGTACGGGTAAAATCGAGACTGACAATATTGAACACCAACAAGACAAATTACATTTCACAGCTTACAACTCACAATTTCATTCCTAAACGCATGGGTATTTAGAAACCCGGAATATCCGTATGTTTCTTCTTACTAAACGGCGCTAATTGCGCTAAAGCCTAGCACGAAATGCTCACCCCGGAATAGAAATCACAAACTCCGAACCCTGCCCGAGGCAGGAATTCACGAGTAACGTACCTCCATGTTTTTCCACAACAATTTGGTTGGCGATCGACAATCCTAATCCGGTTCCTTGACCCACAGACTTGGTTGTGAATAAGTGGTTAAAGATGTTTTCCTTGATTTCGTTCGACATCCCCACTCCATTATCCTTAATCCGAATTAAAACCTGATTGTTGGATTCGCTCAGAGCAGTTTGAACCGTGATTTGATTGGGTAGGGCTTTAATTTCATTAAAACTCCGCCCTTTATTTGACTCCTCCAAAGCGTCAATGGCATTGGCCAGTACGTTCATAAATACCTGGTTCAACTGTCCGGGAAAGCATTTTACTAGAGGCAAGTTACCATACTCTTTCACAACTTCAATAGCAGGGCGAAACTCGCTCGCTTTTAAACGGTGCTTGAGAATCAGCAGAGTGCTTTCGAGTCCGTCGTGAATATTGAAAGAAACTGGTCGATCGCTATCTGCCCTCGAAAACGTTCTCAAACTCGTACTGATATTGCGGATGCGATCGACTCCCTCATTCATTGAGCCAATCAATTTCGGCAAATCTTCTCGCAAATACTCCAAGTCCATCTCCTCAATTTCTGCTTCAATTTCCACTCCCGGATTGGGAAATTTGTCTTGATACAAGTCAATCAAGTGGAATAAATCCCCCACGTAGTCTTGAGCCGGTTGCAAATTGCCGGCGATAAAACCTACGGGATTGTTAATTTCGTGGGCTACCCCTGCGACTAAATTTCCGAGTGCAGACATCTTCTCACCCTGCACCAATTGCAACTGCATCTGTTTGAGATCGTGAAGATAAAGCTCTAGTTTTTGGGCATATTCCTGAGATTGTTGATAAAGCTGTTGAGATTGCTGATACAAGCGGGCGTTTTCCAGAGAGATGGCAGCTTGGGAGCAGAGGATGTTGAGGAGGGCGACGCGATCGCGCGTGAATACTCCCGTTGTTAAATTATTTTCTAGATATAAAATGCCTATTAACTTACCTTGATGCAAAATCGGGTTACACAAAATACTCTTGGGTTGCTGATTAATGATATATGGATCGTTAGCTAAAGTCGGCTCGGCACTCAAATCAATTAGCACAGTAGTCTGCTGGTTATGCTTGACTTTGTAGATTAGTTTTAAGGGAAGATCCTGACTGTTTTCAATGGGAAGGTGTTGCAACACGACTGGCTCTGTCCCCAGAGTAATCGACCCTTTAATTAACAGTCGATCGTCTTGCAAGAGCATTAACACGCACTTATCGGCTCCTGCATTTTCGATGGCGATCGAAAGCAACGATGTCAGTAGTTTTTTGAGGTCTATTTCACTGGATATTGCTTGGGAAGCTTTGAGAATAGCAGCTAAATCTAAAGCCACAGAAACACTACTACTGGATGTGGCGGAACTGGTGGAGGTGACACTACCCAATGTCAAGAGAGTTTCGTGAGCGGAGAGAGGAGAAAGGGTTTGCTCTAATATAGGTCTAAGTAGTTGAGGATAGCGAGCTTCTAAGTCAGCGACTTTGGCTTTTGCACCCCAACGAGCGTAGGCATAGTAGGCTGCGATCGTGTATTCCCCAGCTATGCGCTCTTTGCCCCAATCTAGGTAGAACTTTGCTGCCAGTTCGTTAGCAAGTGCTTCTTGTTGGATATATTCGTTGGCTTTGGCTCCAGAAATTGCCTGGTCGTAAAACTCAATTGCTTTGGCTTTTTGTCCGAACACTCGACATTTTTCCGCCTCTACCAAAGCAACCTTATGTTGATAATTCATGGGTGCATAATCCGCCCATTGCTGTAACTTGGTTTGGTTTTCTATTACACTCTGCAATGCTTCTGATGCTTCATCTAACTGTGGATTTAATTGTGCCAGAGTTAGCAGAGAATCATAAAGATAAAATACTGGTTCGCTGACTAATCCCGCACCAGCCATAAAATAGCGCCTGACCTCAATAGCATGATTTTTTGCTGGCTCAATTTCTCCAAACAAGAAACAAAGCATCAGTTTATACAAATGGAAAATATACAATCCATATCCATCTTTGGCAGACTCTAGCTGCTGGAGAAATTCTGTTTCTTCAAGGGCTTTCCCAGACAAAAGGGTGGTATGTTCTGCAAGACCTAGCAAATTTAAAACAGGTTGCCAATAAATCCGGCAATAATTTGCGGTTGTCAATTGATTTAATTGCGTCAAACTATGGCAGTAAGCGCAAATATCCTGTTCTAAGGTAGCCAGGGATTGACTGCACCAAAAAGAATTGAGACAAAAAGTGTGCCCGTTATATCCAGCAAGTACCAGGTTTCCAAATTCTAGGGCACTGGTGTAACCCTCTTGCAAGAGGGGTAGTGTTTCTTGAATGTGAGATTTGCGGTGTACAATAAATATTCCCAAGATCATCAAAACATCTGTTTTACTTGCTTTGGCATCGAGTTTTGAAATAATCTGGAGTGCCAGGGAACCAAACTGCGATCCTGTATCTATGGCTTGTAAAAAATTGCAGAGAAGATTGCCATAGGTTGCATAGCCTAAAGCAGAAGTCGATGTGTTACCGTACTGAATTGATAGTTTAACGGACAAACTATTCAGCAATGGGTACAGCGCAGAACCAGAGAGATAAGCTGCTGGGATAATGATATTGACAATTTTAAGAGTACCGAGTTTTTCTGCATCGGTCATTTCAGGCAAGTGAACCAAATCAGCGATTTCCCTATCTCCAATCAGTTCCTCAATCTGTTGGATTTCCTGTTGAATATCTGATGGTGTGGGTGTTTCAGGAAAGGTGACACCAAGCTGTTGTAAGACTGGTTGGGCGATCGCGATCGCTGAGGTCAATTTACTTTGGGAAATATGAGATTGAATTCTAATACAGTAAACATTGACTTTTTCAGATAAGGAGTGTGCCTGTTGAATAACAATATCAATGAACTGTTCCATCGCTTCAAAGTCACCGCATAGCATTGCTACTTCCGCAGCTAATTCATGCAAGGCGAGGGTCATTTCATACTGCTGCTGCCAAGCATTTTTTTCCAACAAAGACAATCCCACTGTGGCATATTCACGCGCTGCTTGATAGGCGGTTGAGGTTTTGGCTTTGCGACAGGCAATTAAATTGAGTTGGGCTAATTCTTCTCGTTCTGTTGGTTGGGTAATTAAAGCAGTTCCGTGATTTAATTGATTGACGATTTCAAAAATCCGGTCTTCTCTTGCCTGTGCAGAAATCTGTCGCAGCAGTAGTTTTCCGATTTGGTAATGCGTCGCCTGTTTTTGGTCTTCAGGAATCAGGGAATAGGCTGCTTGTTGGACGCGATCGTGTAAAAACTTATATTTGGGTAATTGTTCATGGCTAATTAGTAATTGGTCAAATTCCTGACCATTCCCGATTACAGATTCGCTATTATCCTCTGCTTGATAAAACTTGTAAACCTCGCTAACAGGTAAAATTAATCCTTCTTGCAGCGCCTTCCATAAAGCAGATGCGGTTTCTACTAGCGAATTTTCATCAACAATTGCTAACGTCGCCAAATCGAACTGATTGCCAATACAAGCAGCTAACTTTAAAACGAACTGTGTCCTGGTTGGCAACTTTCGCAACTGAAGTGCCATGAATTCTACTACATCATCCGTTAGTGCCAAGGTTCGCACTCGGGCAATATCGCACTGCCAATACCGAGCTTCAAAATTAAATTCAATTAGCCCATCTTCATGCAAAGATTTGAGGAATTGTGTGCTGAAAAATGGATTGCCTAGAGTTTTCTGATAAACGAGTTCTGTTAAAGGCAGAGCCAACGCTGTAGAACAAGCTAGAGTATCGGCAACTAAACTATTTACGTCGGCTCGATCGAGCGGAGCTAAGGTAATAGTATTCACCTTTGCTTCAGTTTTTTGAATTTCTGCTAACGTCAGCATCAATGGATGCGCTGGAAATACTTCGTTATCCCGATAAGCTCCTATTAATAATAGATAGCGGTGTTCTGTAGCACTCATCAGCAGTTGAATTAATTTTAACGATGCTGAGTCTGCCCATTGCAAATCGTCCAAGAAAATCACTAAAGGATGTTCTTTTGTTGTGAAGACTTGAATGAATTTTTCCAACAACAAATTGAAGCGATTTTGACCGGCACTGCCAGAAAGTTCTGGGACTGGCGCTTGCTGTCCGATAATACGTTCTAGTTCGGGAATTACTTCAACTATCGCTTGAGCGCTATCGCCTAAAGCTGTCAAAATTGCTGATTTCCATTGTTCAATTTTCGCATCTGTTTCCGATAGCAATTGTCCCATTAAATCGCGAAAAGCTTGGACAAATGCACTAAAGGGTAAGTTGCGTTGGAATTGGTCGAATTTGCCTTTAATAAAGTAGCCTCGCTGTCTCACAATTGGTTTGTGAACTTCGTTGACAACAGCGGTTTTGCCAATGCCGGAGAAACCGGCAACGAGCATCATTTCGGTGCTTCCGCTACTCACGCGCTCGAAGGCTTCGAGCAGGGAGAATACTTCGCTTGCTCTACCGTATAATTTTTCGGGGATGATGAAGCGATCGCACAAATCTCGCTGCCCTATTTTAAAGTTAGTCAGTGCCCCTGTCTCTTGCCACTGGTACAAACAAGTTTCCAAATCGTACTTGAGTCCCAAGGCGCTTTGATAGCGGTCTTCAGCATTCTTCGCCATCAGTTTGCTGACAATAAGAGACAGCACCAATGGAACGCTATTGTTAACTCTTGAGGCGGAGAGTGGTTGTTTGGCGAGGTGACAGTGTACCAAATCCATTGGATCGTCTGTTTTAAATGGTAACTTTCCTGTTAGTAATTCGTAGAATGTGACTCCTAGCGAGTAGAAATCTGTACGGTAATCAATGCCTCGGTTCATTCGCCCAGTTTGTTCGGGAGATATGTAGGGTAAAGTGCCTTCAAGGACGTTGGGATTTTGAATTTCTTGGGTTTCGCGCGGCAGCACCGAAGCGATGCTGAAGTCAATCAGCTTGACTTC
>NZ_JAUBRJ010000179.1:0-1463 GCF_036701805.1 Microcoleus sp. N3A4 | reverse complement strand
CAGGGGGAACGCATCTTATTGAACACTGTTCATCAGTGATGAGTATATTTTAAGATAAATTCACCATTGTTAGAAGCTATAAACACACTTTGTAATGACTTTTAAGAGAAAAGAGGAACTAATTAATGGTGATTTTTACTTCCTGCCATTTTTGAGACAATAAAAAGCTTACAACCACTGTTTACAAGTTGTATAATAGTTAGCAATGAGTTGTTTGTGAGAATTTAGTTGACTGAAACAGCGAGGATTTTAGTCAAATACTCATCATCCCACCCGGCTCTAAGTCGCTTGTTCTTTGCTCCAGTTTTTGAGGTTTTTTCTTGATTTAAAAGATTGAGAGAGATATGTCTAAGAATCGCAAAATTTTGCGGAGCATTATCTTTTCTAATCCGACAATCATCTTCGCGAAAACCCACATCTAATACCCAATGTAAGGAATTTTCAACCCCCCAATGGCTGCGTACTGATTCACCAAACTTTTGAGCATTATTTGGTAAACTACTAATGTAATAACGAATTTCGATAGTCGTTTTCCCCTTCACCATTCGCACCGATTCTATCATACCTATGCTGTCAAGTTTCTCCCATTGATTGTCGGGGTCAATCAGCTCTTTGATATCACTTAACATTAAGTGATGTCGGATTTCTGAGCGACCGTGATTGTTTTCTTGTTTGGGCGAATAAACCGTATGTGTAAAGCCAGAAAATCCTTGGCTAATTGCTTGTTTAAACAACTCCTCTACTCTGGCATATAGGGATGGCTGGTTCTTTTTCAAGGTGATTACGTAGTCTCCCCCCTGTTCAACAATTAACTTTACAATTGACCTCTGACAGCCCATCGCATCAATGGTGACAATGCTTCCATTTAATTCTAATACTTTTAATAAAGCCGGAATTGCCGTAATTTCATTAGATTTTTTATCGACTTTAACTTGCCCTAAAACTAATCTTTGACTGGTTGCCCAAGCACTTACCATATGAATGGCTTTTTTGTCTCCTCCCCGATCGTAAGAATGGCGAAGAGTTTTGCCATCAACTGCGATCACTTCTCCTGGATTGAAGCAACTAATAGATTGAATCCAGTTCAAAAAACATTTCTGAAACTGTTCCGGCTTGAGGCGAGAAAATACTCGCGCAATTGTGTCATGTGACGGTATGCCATTCGGCAATTCTAAAAATTTCTTTAACCATTCGTATTTAGAGTGACCGTAACTTTCGATATCCACCCATGTATCAGCACCACAAATCACGGCACAAATTGAGATGGTAATAATATCAGTTAATTGATGGCGTTTTGTTCGCTCAATTCTTGGATCTTCTAAGTCGGCAAAATGGTCGGCAATGGTGATTTTAGGTTTGATCTTCATAAGAACGAACTTTGATTAAATATTTGGTAGGTACTCAATAATCATTCTCCAATATACCAGGTTCTGCTAACATACAATTTAGATGCGTTCGCCCTG
>NZ_JAUBRJ010000178.1:0-1468 GCF_036701805.1 Microcoleus sp. N3A4 | reverse complement strand
TGACAACTACAAAAATAGATGTTTGCTTACGCAAGCATTTAATTGTTAGTTTAGCATACCAACTAATGAAGAACCACAAAACTTAAAGGCGAACTAAGCCTTGAGATAGACGCAACGACTGAACTCAAGCGGTCATACTTGAGAGTGAAGATTAAAAAAGTAATTTAATGAACACTCTACTTCTAGAACGCAACCAAACCCAAAATAAGCCCAACCTTGTAACTAGCGAGCGAGCCTGCAATCCTACTTCTAAGTGTCATTTTTGCGCTTACTACGAACAGCCAAGAGGTTCAGTCGGTCACTGTCAATTGTTGAACGCACCTGTTCGGGGAGGATGGAAATCTTGCGCTTTAGCAATGCCGCCTTTTGCACCTTCTTGGGAACACGTGGAAGGCACCGATGTGTCCGCAGGGGCATTTATTAATTAAGCCAAAAAATGTATAGAAAAAAAAATTAAACTGGTGATATGCTATATTAAGCGTAGGCCAGTCGCCGATGGCTCGCACAATTTCACAAACAACTTAAAAAGATGTATTTGACACTGAATGAGGTAATTTCCGAAGGTCATGCGCGCATTTTGTGTTGGTATTTCAATAATACTAGCCAAGTGCAAATTGCTCGGATTACAAATATTCCTAATTGGTATTTTGAGCGGACGGTGTTTCCGGGGGAACGTTTTTTGTTTGAAGCGCTGCCGGAAGCTCAGTTAGAAGTTTGCAGGAGTTCGGAGACGGGTGCTATTGCGTGCGATCGAATTTTGTGCGATCGGCTGCGAGTTGAAGAGTTAAGCACTGCTGATTGAAGATAATTCCGTTAGATCGTGTCTACCCATAACTACCCAGAATTAGACATTTTGGGTAGGTGGGGCTAACGTGCAGACTCAGCCGTAAAAAAGAGTTACCTGTAATAAGGTTGGCTACGCTTTCAAGCGTCACGACACCCATGAATAACCGCTAGTTTATGGCAACTGTCGCAACGGTTAAACAAAGGTAAAAGACACCCTGAAAACCCTCTGATAGTTGCATAACAAGCCTTGAAAGCATTGTCGAAGCAAACATTACATAGGGCTGGTCAAACCGACCAAATCAAACCATGAGTAACCACGTTTTGCTGATTGATGCCAACAAAACACCGATGAATCCTATTCATCCGGCTCATGCTCAAAAGCTGATGGATACTGGTAAAGCTGCTGTGTTTCGCTTCTATCCGTTCACTTTGATCGTGAATCGGGTGGTAGAAAATATTATCACTTACCCGATCGCGCTCAAGATTGATCCAGGTTCTAAAACGACCGGGATCTCGCTTGTAAACAACAGAAACGAAGTGATCTGGGGAATGGAACTTGAACACCGGGGAAGCGTGATTAAAGACGCTTTGCAGTCACGTAGAGCGGGAGCATCCCGGTTTTGTAAATGGTTAAAAGTATGATATGAGCCAAAATTTTTCGCCCTGCGCTACATGAGAGAAC
>NZ_JAUBRJ010000091.1:25601-28405 GCF_036701805.1 Microcoleus sp. N3A4 | reverse complement strand
CCTTTCTCAAAAAGATGAGGTATGACTGACAGCTTACATAACCAGCCAGACGCTTGAGGGCCCAAGCCCAACAACGTCCGCGAATCTTTCTGAGAACCGCTATACATTCGCCAACAGTCTTTTTTAATCGCCGATTCATCTGTGTAGACGTGATTTCAATCACCGAATAAAGGGTGTAACTTATGCTTTGATATATTCGGCCATTTGCTTTTCCAGTCGATCGAGCAAAGTATCCACATCCGCCGCTGCTTCCTCAAAACAAGCAGGAGGTGCAGGTTCAATCTCAAATAAAATTAACTTGATTTCACCTTCGCCGATCGCCACAATCGCCACCTCTTTATCCGGTTTGTGAGCGTTCAGCACTCCTATAATTTCCTGAATATGACTTTTAACTTGACGGTTCAATTCCTCTATAGCCTCTTTTTTACAGTACACGAAACGCGGCGTTCCTGCAACATCAATTCCCAAAATATCGTCGCTTTCTTCTCCCCTTTCCAGAAAGAGTCCCCAAGCTAAAGCCGCCAATTCTTGTTTGTTAGCTTTCACAAATTTATCTAACTTGCGACGCCAGTTATTTTCATTTTTTTCTTCTGAGTCAGGGCTACCAAATAGAAACATTTTCTCTCTTTGCTTGTAGAAACTAATATTTTGCAGTCAGTTGTCAGTTGTCAGTTGTCAGTTGTCAGTTGTCAGTTGTCAGTAACATCATGTCCGGGTAATCGCCGATTGTGATTCTGTAGTGCAAGCGAGAAGCTCGCACTGTACTCATCATTGATTGACCCGACATAATATAACAACAAATAACCAATAACAAACAACAAATAACAAATTCCCAATTACCCAAAACCGCTGCGTTTCTATCTTATACCAGATTGCACGCGCCAGAGCGACGCATAAACTCCGTCCTGTTCGAGAAGTTGTTCGTGCTGCCCCGATTCTACCACTAGCCCCTCTTCCATGACAAAAATGCAATCGGCATTGCGGACTGTAGAAAGACGGTGGGCGATCGCTATTGTAGTGCGATTCTTGGTAATTCGTTCGAGCGATCGCTGAATAGCCGCCTCCGTCTCGTTATCCACCGCTGAAGTAGCTTCGTCAAGGATCAAAATCGGCGGATTCTTTAAAACAGCCCGTGCAATTGCAATTCGCTGCCGCTGTCCCCCCGACAATTTTTGACCGCGTTCCCCTACAATAGTGTTGTAACCGTCCGGCAATTGCGAGATAAACTCGTGGGCCTCCGCAATTTTAGCAGCATTTACTATCTCTCGATTGCTTGCCTCAAAACTGCCGTAAGCAATATTTTCTGCCACCGTACCGTGAAACAAAAACACATCTTGACTTACCAATCCGATCGCTCTACGCAAATCTTTTAAATTCAGGTTATTTAATTCTATACCGTCGAGATAAATGTTTCCGTACTGTACCTCGTACAGCCTCAATATCAGTTTCACCAGCGTACTCTTTCCCGAACCAGTTGCGCCAACAATCGCAGTAGTTTTTCCAGCCGGCAGAGTCATAGAAAAATACTGCAAAATCGGCTTTCTTTGATTGTAAGAAAAAGTAACATTTTTAAATTCCAACTCACCCTTAATCGAACTAACTGGCCGCCGAATATCGCCCGTGCGAATGGCGATCGGAGTATCCAACAAATTCATCACCCGATTAGTAGAAGCCATTGCGCGCTGGTATTGATCGAGAGTATCTCCCAAGCGAGTCAGCGGCCACAGCAACCGCTGGGTCAAAAACACCAAAACGCTGTAAGTTCCCACAGACAACTGGCCCGCCACAACCTCCAAGCCGCCCAGAAATAGCGTTGCAATAAACCCCAAGAAAATCACCACCCGAATCAGCGGGATAAAAGCAGCCGAAAGTGCGATCGCCCGTCGGTTGCTTTGGCGGTAAGCTTGGCTTTGTGTTTCGATGCGCTGAATTTCATAATCTTCGGAAGTAAAACTTTTAATAGTAGTAATTCCCATCAAATTATTCGACAGTTGCCCGTTCAGAAAACTCACCTTTTCCCGCACGTCAGCATAGCGAGGAGCGAGGCGATTTTGAAAGGCGATCGATCCCCAAATAATAAAAGGTATCGGCAGCATTGACAGCCCAGCAACACCAGGAGATGCGGCAAAAAAAGCCGCGCCAATCACAATAACCGTTGTAATTACCTGAATTACCTCATTAGCGCCGTCGTCCAAAAAACGTTCGAGTTGATTGATATCATCGTTGAGAATAGAAATCAAACCGCCCGTGCTGCGTTCTTCAAAATAAGCTAATTCTAATTCCTGCAAATGGCTGTAAGCTTCCAGACGCAAATCGTGTTCGATATCCTGAGCCAAATTGCGCCACAAATAATCATAGGCATATTCAAAAACAGATTCCAACGTCCAAACAATCGCGCTCAAAAGAGTGATAATTGCCAGTTGCCAAAAAACATCTTTTATGCCCCACTGAGCGAGGATAGAATCTTGCTGTTTCACCACCACATCAACGGCAATACCGATTAATGCTGGCGGCGCTAAATCGAAGAATTTATTCAGCAGCGAACAGATACTTGCCAGCCAAGCTTTCAGGCGGTAGCGGCGCCCGTACTTCAGCAGCCGCTTTAGGGGATGGACAGGTTTTGATGGATTTGGTGACAATTGAGGATTGGGGGTAATTGGGCAATTTTTAGATTTTGCACTTATTCTCACAGCTTTAGAAACGGGCAAGATGCCCGTTCCACAACTAAGAAGTTGTCTCTTATAACGGGCTTTTCGCCTGTTCCGAACGGGCAAGATGCCCGTTCCACAACTAAGAAATTGTCT
>NZ_JAUBRJ010000091.1:9582-25501 GCF_036701805.1 Microcoleus sp. N3A4 | reverse complement strand
CTTATAACGGGCTTTTCGCCTGTTCCGAACGGGCAAGATGCCCGTTCCACAACTAAGAATTGTGTTTTAGAACGGGCTTTTCGCCTGTTCCGAACGGGCAAGATGCCCGTTCCACAACTAAGAAATTGTCTCTTATAACGGGCTTTTCGCCTGTTCCGAACGGGCAAGATGCCCGTTCCACAACTAAGAATTGTGTTTTAGAACGGGCAAGATGCCTGTTCCACAACTAAGAATTGTGTTTTAGAACGGACAAGATGCCTGGTTTAGACACCAGTTATTGAGAACGGAGAAATAGCCCCAGGCTACGCTTTAAATGTTAACACTGGCTTCATTTTAGCGACTACACCAACTATTTGCGCCTCAACTTGAACGTCAATTACTGGTTGAATTGGCTTGTAAGCGGCCGGTGCTTCTTCGATTCTGCGTTCTTCGCGCAAGGTAATGCAATCTATGCCAATTAATCCCAAAGCGGAGTCAGTTTTGTCAACACCTTTGCGACTCATATTGAAGCGCGATCGCGCCCTTCCTGCACCGTGAGAAGCCGATCGCAAAAATCGATCGTTCCCTTTCCCAACCAGCAAATAAGAGGGCGCGCCCATCGAACCCGGTACAATTACAGGCTGGCCCAAATGTGCGGGACAAGCGCCTTTGCGAGTCACCCAGGCGGCACCTTCAGCTAAGGTGATATTGTGAGGCACATCGTATACTAAGGGAGCTTCGACATCGCCGAAAACTTGCCGCAAACGCAACCGCAGAAATTCTGCTAGCAGCAAACGGTTGATAAAACCGTAGTTAGCGGCTGTGGCTTCCGCTTGCAGGTAGCTGCTCACAAGTTCGGGATTTGCTGCGACAGACAGCGGAAAAAGCCTGGATTCAGGATGTTTCAGAGTTTTCGGCCAGGCTTCGCAAGCTCGATCGCGCCACATTCCGCCGATGTATTTGCCGACATTCCGCGAACCCGAGTGAATCATGAAAGCGATTTGTCCCGATCGAACTCCGTAAGTATAAGCCGTAGCTCGATCGATAACTTCCTCAACCACTTGAATTTCGACAAAGTGATTGCCGCCGCCGATTGTACCTAACCCGCCATCCCTGACTAAGCCGTCGTTTGGGACTAATTCTTCAGGAGCCCATTTGACATCGCCATTCATGGAACCGCCGAGGAAAGTGCGATTGCACTCTGTCGCCAACTGCTCGAAATCCGAATTGGCCGCGCTGCCGGTTGCCTTGTCTGGCATAGCATCCAGCCATCCGGGAATCCCGTGTTGGAACATCGCGCGAGCAGTTTTTGCAGTCATGCTGACATCGCGAGTACCGAAAAAATAATCGCCTTTGAGCAATTCTACAAATCGATCGCGCTGACTGAGGAATTGTTCGATCGACAAATCCGCAACGTGTAACCGCATCCCGCAGTTAATATCGGAACCGACAGCCGCCGGAATCACCATTCCTGCTGTTTTGACGATCGAGCCGATCGCCACTCCTGCATCCCCCGGATGGAAATCTGGAGTAGCGCAGGTGCGGCAAACGCAACCACCTTGAGGGTGACGAACATTCGCCAAACTTGCTAACTGTTTGAGCGCCTTTGCTTCCACAGGAAAATCCTCTGGGAGCAAAACTTCTGCTGTTGTAGCAATGGCATCTTGCCAGTGTTCATTCAAAGAACAATTGAGTTCTCTTGTGGCACTGGCATCTTGCCAGTGTTCATTCAAAGAACTATTCAGAGAAATAGAGTAGACTTTGTTGTTGTAAGTAACATCCAGACCTTGCCGAGACAAAGCTCGCAAAAGCCTGTTCAAGTTTTTTGGCTGCTGCATAAATAGTCTGTTGCGGGTTGCATAGCAACCCCCAGGAGTTGAAGAGATTTTTTATGGAAAAAAAGACTTGGGTTCAGCAGCCGCAATCTTTTTTAAGATAAGTTGAAAGGCAACTTATCTAATGACTAAATTTATGACACATCAAAAATGATATGTCAACCTTTTCATTGAATTTTTAATAAATATAGCGGTTCTCAGAAAGATGAGGTACGTAGTTGGGCCCCGGCCCAATAAGTCTGGGTGGTTATGTAAGCTGTCAGTCATACCTCATCTTTTTGAGAAAGGCTATATGTAATATTTCAGGTCAAAAAAGACTTAAATGGCAAAAGCTGGTAAAGTCAAGGAATGAAAAAGCCCGCAGCCACCAGACCAAGAAAAAAACCAAAATAGAGCAGTTGAGCCAAGTTGAACTGGTGGAAATGGTGCTATTTCTGCAAAAAATCATTGAAGAATTGCCAAAAAAACTAGATATTGCTAGAGGTAAAAGTCGAAGGACCAGTCAGACTTCATCAAAACCCCCATCAACGGATCTGCTCCAGAAATCAGAGAAACCAACAGTCAAACCAGAAAAAGACCAGAAAAAGCAACCAGGTCATCAGGGAAAAACTCGTAAAGGGTTTGGACGAGTAGACAGAACTGAAATTAGCTCACCCGATATCTGCCTGAGTTGTGGTAAGCTGTTGTGCATCTAATTTGACAGTCAATTTTTCGACAATTATTGTGGAACGGGCGCCAGATCCCGGATCTGGATTCAATTTTAATGCGTAGCAGCTTAGTAAAGAGTTAAGTAAAGTAATTAACATCCACAGACAGCAAGTAGCAAGTCTAGTAGCAAAACCACTTGGGCACTGCCGCGTCCTTGTTTCAAAACTTTGAGACCACTGCGCCACCAGCATCCTATATAGTGTTTTTAGCTACATTCTGTAAAGCCAGGGCAGTCAACAATGGTAAGTAAAATTACAAAGGACAGCTCCGAAATCGGCTGGCAAATAACTTTTTATGAAACCTCGAATCATTGTTTGCGGGTTGGGCGACACGGGACACAAGATTTTTTGTTTGTTGAGACAGCAAGGAGCTATTGCTGTTGGTATTAGCGATCGCCCAATTCGCGGCGAAACTTCTGATGTGATTGTCGGCAATTTGCAAGCAGCTTCTACCTTGTTGGCTGCTGGCATTCAAAACGCTCACACTTTAGTAATTGCAGCAGACGATGATGCTGTGAATTTGGCAATTTTGATGCAGGCGAGGATTCTCAATCCTCAGATTCGGATCATCAACAGATTGTTCAATACTAGCTTGGGCGACAGACTCGATCGCACTTTGGCCGATCACGCTTCCATGAGCGTTTCGTCATTGGCGGCTCCGGTTTTTGCCTTTGCGGCTCTCGGAAATCGGGCGATCGGACATTTGCGTTTGTTCGATCGCACTTGGCCGATTCACGAAGAATATATCGATGAAAATCATGCTTGGAAAGGTCGAAAGTTGAGCGATTTGTGGAACGATCGCTCGCGAATGTTGATTTATTATCTGCCCGATGCTAACAAAATTGATTTAGTATCGGCGGTGCTTGCCGATCGGCAGTGTCAGCAGGGCGATCGGCTAATTGTTGCCACTCAGCCAACTATCCGCAGGCCCCAAAAAACTTTAACTCAAAAACTGCTCAAAACATTAACTAGCCTGCGCCGATTTCAGCAGCACAGCCAAGCAGCAGTAATTGTTGTACTGACGCTGCTGGCAATGATTGCAGTTGCTACTGCTACCTATATTTGTGTTGACGATGGTATCTCAATTGTCGATTCTCTCTATTTTTCAGTAGGGATGATTACCGGAGCCGGAGGCTATGAAAAAGTGGCCGAACAAGCTCCCGAAAGCATTAAACTATTTACAGTTGTCATGATGTTAGTTGGAGCCGGCATCATCGGCATCTGCTACGCGCTGCTTAACGATTATGTATTGGGAACTCGCTTTACCGAATATTGGGATGTGGCGCGAGTTCCGCAGCGCAATCATTACATTATTTGCGGACTCGGAGGCATCGGTATCCAAATTGCTAAAGAACTGTATACTAACGGTTACGATATTGTGGCGATCGAGCAAGATCCGAACAGCCGCTTTCTGAGCACGGCTCGCTCAATGAAAATTCCGGTCATTCAGGGAAGTGCCAGTTTGCCCGCAACTCTGGAAGCTGCTAATGTTAAGCAAGCGGCAGCACTTTTGGCGGTAACTAGCAGCGATATGTCTAACGTCGAAATTGCCTTGAGCGCTAAAGGATTGGCACCAAAACTATCGGTTATTGTCCGCAATCAAGACTCGCATTTTGCTTTGATGGTGCAGCAAATTTTTGAGTTTGAAGGAGTTTTGAACCCGACGGAATTGGCGGCTCCTGCTTTCGCGGCGGCTGCGATTGGAGGCAGAATTTTGGGCAACGGGATGACTGCTGAGAGTCTGTGGGTTTGCTTGGCCACATTGATTACGCCAAAACATCCTTTCTGCGGCCACCGCATTCAAGATGCTGCTAAGTCGGCTGATTTTGTGCCTCTTTATGTGGAAACTAATTCTCAAACTATTCACGGCTGGGATTTGATGAATTGTTGTCTGAGTGCGGGGGATGTTTTGTATTTGACGATGCCGGCGAATCGGTTGGATCAACTGTGGAGAACGACTTCTGAATTAATTAAAACTTAATGGTTTTACGCGGAAATTTATGTGGGCGATCGCTCAATTGCAACTACAAACCTGATAAAATGGGGCCAGTATAGTAAATAGGACTTACAGCTAATCCTCAGAAACCCAGTTTATTCCCGGATTTATCCCGGGTTTCTTAGCGCAAGTCCTAGTATAAATAACCAACAGACTCTCAATTAGTTGCGATTTAGAATGAGAAAATTTTTAGGATTAGTTGTGTTTGGGATGATCGTAGCGATCGCCTCTGTAGCTGTCGCCGCTCAACCTTTGTTCGTCGCTTATCCTCCCGCCAACCACCAAACTACAGCCGATCGCATCTTTTTAGTCGGTACAGCACCCCCACCGGGACAAGTATCGGTAAATGGCAACCAAATTTCGCGCACCGCAGCCGGACATTTCGCCCCGACTTTTCCCCTGCAACTCGGCGAAAATCTCTTTACCTTGCGTTACGAAAATCAGGAAGTCAAAATTAAGGTGACGCGCCAGTCAAATCAGCCGGAAGTCCCTGTAGGATTGGCTTTTGCTAAAGATTCCCTGACGCCGAAAGTCGATGTCGCAAGTTTGCCGGGAGAATATATTTGCTTTGGGGCGATCGCACCTGCGAATGCTCGAGTTTCGGTAAAATTGGCGGGCGTTACTATTCCTTTAAAAGCGCGATCGCAAGTCGAACTACCCGACAACAAATCTGTACTTTTAGGTGAAAACTCCCCAGTCAAAAAAGGCGGCAGCGAACAGTATCAAGGCTGCGGTAAAACCCCTGAAAACTCCCTCTCATCTCAGGGAGAAAAAGTTGATTTAGGCGTGCCATCGTTTGAACTCACAATGAACGATCGAACTATCAGCCAGCAGGGTACTGGCAAGATTTCTATTCTTTCTCCGGCTGACTTAGAAATAGCAGAAGTAACAGCAGATCCGGGCGTTTCCCGAACCGGGGCAAGTACAGATTTTTCTCGGATGACACCGCTGCCCAAGGGAACGAGAGCAACAGTTATCGGGCGCGAGGGAGAATGGATTCGGCTCGATTACGGTGCTTGGATTAAAGCATCGGAAGTGCGAATTGTCAAGGATGCAGTGCCTCCGCGATCGATTATTCGCAGCGCCAGCTCGCGTCAAGTTTCCGGCTGGACAGAGGTATTATTTCCCTTAGAAATACCCGTCCCAGTCACCGTACAAGAAGGAGAACGCACCTTCACTTTAACGCTGTACAATACCACCGCTCAAACTGACATTATTCGCCTCGATGATGACCCCGTAATTTCGCGTTTGGAATGGCAACAAATCTCGCCGCTGCAAGTACAATACACTTTTAATCTCAAATCAGCCCAGCAGTGGGGCTACAAATTGAGATACGATGGCACAACTTTAGTGCTGTCTTTAAAACACCCGCCGGCGAATACAAGCATGATGCCGATTTCGCAAGCAAAACCGCTGTCTGGAATTAAGATTCTCATCGATCCGGGACACGGCGGGCCCGAGGATGGAGGTGCTGTGAGTCCAGTGGGAATTAGGGAAAAAACAGTAGCTTTAACAGTGTCGAAATTGGTGCAACAGGAATTGATAAATCGGGGCGCGAATGTGATAATGACGCGGGTAGAAGATGTCGATTTGGATTTGCCGCCGAGGGTGGAAATGATTCAAAAAGAAGAACCTGCGATCGCAATTTCAATTCACTACAATGCTTTGCCGGATAACGGCGATGCCATTAAGACTAAAGGCGTCGGCGCTTTCTGGTTTCACCCGCAAGCGCACAGTTTGGCAATGTTTTTGCACAATTATCTAGTTGCCAAGTTGAACCGTCCGAGCTATGGTGTATTCTGGAACAACTTAGCCATGACTCGTCCTGCGGTTGCTCCATCTGTTTTAATGGAATTGGGATTTCTGATCAATCCCGAAGAGTTTGAATGGATTGGGAATCCGACAGAACAGAAGAAGTTAGCTGAGGCGATCGCCCAAGGCGTTACCGAATGGTTTGCCTCTGTCAAATAACAGTTAGTAGTAAGGACTGAAGTCCTTCTACAAAAAATCACAATCAGGACTTCAGTTCGACCAATCCAAGGAAATGAAATAATGCTAATTTTTACTCAATCAAAAGCCTTTTTTATTGCAGCCGTCGTTGCAAGTTTTAGCTTCTCACTTTACAGCTTTCCTGTTTTCGGCAAGCAGCAAAGTCTTGCTCCCGCAAAAGCAGAAGCTTTAAAAAAGCAAACTCAATGCTCGTTTATTACAGGTGAAGGTGGCGCGGTTAATATTCGCAAAGGCCCGGGCAATAAATACCAGGTTGTAGCTAAACTCAAAAGGGGAGACGGAGTGAGGGCTGTCAGCAGACAAGGTAATTGGGTGAAAATTGCGGCCCGTTTTTCGGGTAATCCTCCTAATGAAACTTTTACAATCCTTGACGGTTGGGTGAACAATCAATTTATTAATGGCTGTTCCGAAGACCAATTTGACAGGTGGCGGAAATAGGGAATTTGGTTTGTAGTAAGGACTTCACTCCTGAGTTTTGATGATGGCTAAACTCCTCACTACAAACCCTACCGGGAAATTTTTAAAATTGGTACAAAAAAGGCGATCGCCCTGATTCATTGTTGCATTCTCAACCAGCTAAACACCTGTTCGGCGGTGATATTCAGGGGAATCATTTCGGGCACGGGAAGGACATCGCTACCTTCGCAGAATTGCGGTTGTTGGTTGGGCAAAAACGCTAAAATCGATCGATCGTCTGGATCGATTAGCCACCCCAACTGACAATTATGTTGCAGACAGTGAATAATTTTTCTAGTTACGCGGTTTGAGTTTTGTTGTGGCGACAGGATTTCGATCGCCCAATACGGTGCAATTAGCACATCATCTACTGGTTCGCCACTGTCATCAAATTGAATCTGTTCCCATAATAGTACCGCAATATCTGGAACAATCGATCGACCGCCAAACGTACACCGCAACTCGGGAAAAGCATAAGCTATCTTTGGAGTTTCCGTCACCTGATTAATTTCGTTGCAGGTTCTTAATCGCAATAAACTGTGCTTTGCTTTCGGCATCGGTTTTTGGATAATTTCGCCCTCAATGTATTCGCTGGCCGGTTTAGTTTCTGGCAGTTTCATAAATTGTTCAAGAGTAAGGCGCTCAGTTGCGATTGTCATAAATAAATTCCTCAATTCTACCTATTTTCAGTGTAAGCCAAAAATTATTTGTTTTGCATAATAATTGTGTTAGCTCGCCTAATTTTGCGGAACAATCTGCTGTTTAAATTCAAACAAATTAGGATTTGTAGGGTCATAAAAAGCCCGCAACCAATGCACGTTGGGAGAACCAAAAGTTTCAACTCTAGTAAAATTTTTCATTCTCGGTAATTGAGTCTCATCGGTAAAATAGGGTAAAGGTTTATCGATGCGGAAATAGTGAGTATCGCCGTGGACGAATACAACTTGCCCTGGGAAATTGCCTATTTCTGTTTCCAGAGTTGCGATAAAATCGTTGTAGCCGCTTCTTCTTTTGTCCGCCGCATCGAGTTCAAATCCCGGATTTGCCTGTGCAACTAACACAATTCCTTTGCTGTTGCTGCGTTTGGCTAAAGCAAAACATTCTTCGATCCAGGCTAAGTTAGCTGAATTGCGATCGGCATATTCTGCATCTGCTTCGAGAGTGCGGCCAAAATTGTTGTTGCTTCCCGGCATATTAATCGCAAAAAATACAATGCCATGATAAATCCAGCGAACATTTTCGCGGTATTTAGCAAACTGCGGCTTTTCGCTTTGACGGGTGATAGTTAAGGTGCGCTTTCCCAAACTTTGATTGCCGTTGCTGAAGATTTCCCGCAGTTTAGCGAGTCTTTCTACTGGATCGTAACTGCCGTTTTTCGATCGGTGGCAATCCGTCCATTCATTATCGCCATAGGCAAGAATAAACGGCATCTCAAAATTGTCAAATAACTGCTTGCGGCTGACAAAAGTTGCATCATCGCAGACACTAGAACCGTTTTTAATGTCGCCGTCGTGGACGACAAACGCTGCGGGCGATCGATTGATATCTGCAATCAAATTCGGAAATTGTGCTTCCTGTTCGGCACTGTAGGGCAAATCGCCAATCAAGGCAAATTCAAAAGGTCGATTCTCAGAAGTTTGAGCGTAAGTTAAAACGCCAAAACCCGTAATTGCTACAAAAAAAATCAAGGCAAGAATTAGATAGTTTTTTTTCATCTATTTAGCCCTAACTAAATTATTTATGATACCATATAAGCCGACAAATCACTCTCAAAAATCATGGATTTTCGTCGGTTGCTCTCGGTAATTGCCATGCTTTCGATCGCAAGCTGCAATATCCAAACGCCAAAAACCAACACACAGCCGACAGAAAGTCGATCGCCAATAGCAGCCCCTGTTCCCGCCAAACCAAAGTCTGAGATCGAAGAAGCAAAACTAATTGCTGTCGGCGATATCATGATGCACAGTACCCAAACGCGATCGGGCTACGACGCAAAAAAGCAAACATACAATTTTGACAGTTTCTTCGCACCAGTTAAAAGTATCCTGTCAACAGGCGACTGGGTGATCGGAAATCTCGAAACACCTTTAGCGGGCGAAGATGCGGGCGGATATACAGGATATCCGCTATTTAACGCACCGGCTCAATTAGCGGATGCGGCTAAAAAAGCCGGATTTAATATCTTGACAACCGCGAACAATCATGCTTTAGACCGTGGAGAAAAAGGAGTAATTAGGACGATCGCCAATCTGCGCGATCGGCAAATTGCTTCAACAGGAACAGCCCGATCGGCAGCGGAAGCTTCACGAATTTTAATCAGCACCAAAAACAACATTTCCCTAGCTATTCTCGCTTACACCTACGGCACAAACGGCATTCCCATACCCCAAGGCAAAAATTATTTAGTTTCGCTAATTGACGAAAAAAAGATAGTCAAAGATATTGCCAAAGCCCGAAAACAAGGAGCAGATATTATCGCAATTTCCCTGCACTTCGGCAATGAATATGAGCGACAGCCAAACACCCAACAAAAACAATTAGTTGAAAACCTATTAAAAGCTGGTGCAGACATCATTCTCGGCAGCCATCCCCACGTCGTCCAACCTTACAAAATATTTAAATTCCCCGGAAGAAATGGGAAAACCCGCAAAGCTGTAGCAATTTATTCAATGGGAAACTTCATTTCCGGTCAAACCAAAAATTATACAGACTTAGGCGTGATTTTTCAAGTAAATATTCGCAAAAAAACTACTGAAAAAACTACTGAAATTACTGGAATAACACCTATTCCTACTTGGGTACATTGCTATCCTCTAAACAATCAAATAAAATATCGAATTTTGGCCTTAGAACAAACAGTAACTAAGAAAAAAGACTCGCTCTTAGCAAATTCGCAGTATCCAGTTTTAGAAACATACTTGCAACAGATGAAGAATCATCTTAACTCTTTGAAGAGTCAGAAAAAATCAAAGTAATTTGGCATTGGGAATTTTGGGCATTGGCGATCGTAATTGGAGGTAGAGACGATCGATTTTTATTCCCAGGCAGTGCCCGTTGGTAAGGTAACAACTTAAGCTAGGGAAGCAATCATGTATCCAACGGAAGAGGGTGTAGTGGAGTAGAGCGACTTTTCTTTTTATGATTATATTCTTCGGATACGCCAAGATAATCTGATGCTTGATATCTGCTGAATATCTCAGCGAAAATGTTAGGCAATTTTCGGTAAGGAGAAACACCCATATCTTTAAGCATGATATCAATATATTGTTGAAAGCGAGTGTTGACTGCACAGGATCGCGAAGGTTCAAATTGAATATTTGCGCGTTTCCACTGGCGGATATATTCAATACTTTTTTCCATATTTTCGCTGGAAGGTAACTCAAGTTCACCGCGCAAGTAAGCACACAGCCATTGTGCGGCAATCTCGACAGCAGGCACGTGCATATATCCATGATTGAACCCGGCAAAGGCAATGCCAGGAATGCGAGGATGAAGCAAGTGGCGATATAACTGCACGCCATCGGGTTCGGTTTCCAACATTTTTCGATATTTATCAGGCAAAAATGGAAAAATTGGCGCTTGCGAACCCAAAGATAGAATGACTAAATCGCATGGAATCTCGCAACCATTTTTCAACTTTACTGCTTCTGGCGAAAAACCAGATAATTCTGCACGGTGGGGCGAGATTTTTCCTTCTGCAATAAACGGATAGTAATCTTCAGGCGCAACCGCTGTGGCTGAACGTAAATCATGCAATAGTTTGTGGTCTGGTTGTACAGCTTTGATGCGACTCTGGGCGGCTTGGCCTTTTCCAGAAACATTTCGCTGAACTTGAAAGCGGAAGATGGATGCAATCAAATCCCAAAAACCCGAAACAATGAAGCCAAGGCGATTGTGCAAGAAACGTTCAATGGCGGTTGGATGTGCCCAACTTGTCATCATCACTGTTCCAAAACGGCTGAATAATGCGTAGGTAAAATGTACGCCAAAAATCCATTCTGGGACAAGCCAGCGCGGTGTACGAAATACATGATTTACTTGCGCGCCTTGTTTGGCTGCGAAAGTCGCCATGTCCAAAGCACTTTTTCCGAAGCCAACGATTACAACTCGTTGATTGTCGAATATATCAAGCGCGCGCACATCCCGTTCAGTGATGATTTTCCCGCCGAAATCTTCGATACCTGGAAATTCAGGTTGATACTTTCCTTCTGTATATTGCCCGACTGAGATAACAACGTATCCAAATAATTCTTCGCGAACGCCATCCTGGTTTTTATATTTTAATAGCCAGCCATCTTCTGTTTCTTTGAGTTCGATAACTTCATGATTTAACCGCACATCAAGCTTTAAATGGTTGACCGCTTGTTCCAAATAATTCAGGATTTGTTCTCCGGTGGGATGTAAATCAGGCGTGAACGGCCAGGGAAAATCTGATAAATGATACTGTTCCCTGATATTTTGCAGGTGTACGTTTGGGTATGCAAGTGCCCATACTCCGCCAAGCTTTTCGGATTTCTCGAAAACAACTGCTTGGAAACCATTTTTCTTGAGAATATGAGCTGTCGTAATGCCTGATATTCCCGCGCCAATAATGGCAATTGGCATACCGTTTTTGTATTGCATATATTTGAGTCTCCTTATTTGGTAAGCTGTTCGGTATTTAAAAGACGATTGTAGGGTGCGTCAGTTCTTTCATCGTTTCCCATGTAAGCGGAGCGTGTTCGCGAATGACGCACCATACCTAGATCGTTAGTGGTTTAAATGCTCCACAGCTTATGGTTATTAGAGTAATTCTCGTGACGCAGTGACAAAAAACCGGAAGCCTTGCACTGAGAAGAGTTTAAATCGATCGCTCTCACAAAGACAGAGGGGTTGTCATCCCGTCAAATCCGCGACCTTAAGCCCAACTGCTGATAGTAGTCTAGGTGGTTGTAGACTAAGGGGAGAGCAATTCTTGCCGTCTGGCTGCTACAAGCTCAGTTGAGGCGCGCTGCCACATTCCGATCGCGAAAAGGATGTAACTTAATAACTAATAACTAATAACTGCTTAATTAACCAAGCGATCGCTCGTTCAACATTATCAACCTGCTCAACATCGGGAATCTGCGGCCGCTGCACCATTACAACCGAAATTCCCAGTTCCCTAGCGGCAGCAATTTTAGCATAAGTAGCACCGCCCCCGCTGTTTTTACTAACAATTGTATCAATCTGATATTCTAACAGCAATTGCCGTTCGTCTTCCAATGTAAAAGGCCCCCTTGCTAATAACAATTTACCGTTAGGAACAGGAGTATTTAGTGCGGGAGGATCGATCGCCCGCATCAAAAACCAAATAGCATCCAAACCCGCAAACGCAGCCAATTCCTGCCTGCCAATGGTGAGAAACACCCGCTGAGACTGCCCTAATAAAGCCCTTGCAGCCTCCGAGTGGCTGGCAACTTCAATCCAGCGATCGCCCTCCACCCTCTCCCAAGCTGGACGCACCAGCATCAAATAGGGCACATTACACTCAGCAGCAGCAACAGCAGCATTGGCAGAAATCTGAGCCGCAAACGGATGAGTAGCATCAATTAACAAGTCGATCGGGCGATCCTCTCCGAGGGCTGCGCTAACGAGCAAAAACTCCGCCAGCCCAGCCGCCCCACCAAACCCTCCAATTCGCACCGTACCCGTTTTTGGGGTAAAAGGCTGTTGAGTGCGTCCTGCTAGCGAAGATACGACCTCTATTTCAGCGATTTGAGACGCTCTGGCAGCCAGTTCAGCAGCATCCCCCGTTCCGCCCAAAATTAGCAAGCGTTTTTTCACCAAATTATCCTTACTGACTACAAAAACTGGCGGTTTTAACTCACATCTTGCACCATTCTCAAGAACAGGCTTTCCGGCCTGTTCCACAAAGAGTGAATTTTCTTCTTGTGGAACAGGCCGGAAAGCCTGTTCCTAAACAAGTAATTGAGAATGGTGCAACATCTCAGTTAAAACCGCAACTACACAACCAAAGTCCGCCTGCGCGGACTCAAGAAAATCCAGGGTTTTAGAACCTGCCTCCGCAGGTTTTGTCTGTGTAGCTGCGACTTAAGTCGCCGAGACTTTTCAAACATCTTCTAACCAACCCCCGCAAATTCGGTTAATAATATGTTTAGTAAAGTTTAAACTGCCAACAACGATGATTCGCTCACTTTTCACATTTTTTACAGTATTAATTGTAACCGGGTTAGTGTGGTTGGGGAATATCGCGCCCGCTACCGCACAAGTACAACCAACAGATATCGCCGATCCCCAACAGGAATTGCGAGAACTCGTTCAAAAAGCTTTTGAAGCTACAAATGAAGGCAAATTTCCCGCCGCTGAAAGTTTTTGGACTCAAATTATTGACAAATTTCCCTCACAAGCAGCCGCTTGGAGCAACCGAGGCAATTCTAGAGTCAGCCAAAACAAGCTGCAAGCAGCTATTTCCGACTACGAAAAAGCGATCGAACTAGCTCCCGATGCCCCCGATCCCTACCTAAACCGCGGCACGGCTTTAGAAGGTTTAGGACGCTGGGAAGAAGCGATCGCCGATTACAATCACGTGCTAGAATTAGACCCCAAAGATCCAGCCGCCTACAACAACCGAGGCAACGCCGAAGCCGGTTTAGGAAAATGGGAACCAGCAATTGCCGACTACAGCAAAGCCTTTGAATTAGCGCCAGAATACGCCTTTGCCCGCGCCAATCACGCCCTCGCACTTTATCAAAACGGGCAAACCAAAGAAGCAATTCGCAACATGAAAAACATCGTCCGCAGATACCCTCAATTTGCCGACATGAGAGCCGCCCTCACCGCCTGTCTTTGGGAAGCCGGAAATCGCGGTGAAGCTGAGAGCAATTGGGTAGCCGCAGTCGGCCTCGATTCCCGCTACAAAGACCTCGATTGGGTGGCGAATACTCGCCGCTGGCCGCCTGTTGCAGTCAGCGCATTAGACAAATTCTTGAACTTGAAATAATCTCAAAGGGAAAGTTGTCATTGGTTATTGGTTATTGGTTATTGGTTATTGGTTATTGGTTATTGGTTATTTCGATAACTGACAACTAACAACTAACAACTGACAACTAATAACTGACAACTAACAATTGACTAATTCTCGAATCCGCGCAGCAGTCAACTCTTCGACATTCCTGAAAACCGCTGCTGCACCGGCATTTTTCAGCGCAGCAGCATAAGCCTCGCAGCGCACAGAATCCTCCAAAACATGAGGCGGCAAAATTCCCGTCCCCAGCCAAACCCGATTTGGTTGCAATTGCCGCGCTTTGACAACCGTATAAATATCGGCAACAGTATCTCCCGCGTAAATTACGGGCAAATTCTTTTCTAAACCGTGCAGGTTTTCCAACTGTTCAATTGCCGCGAAAAGTCCAGCCGGATCTGGTTTTCCAGGTGCATCTTCCATTGCCACTAAGACAGGGGAATTTAAACTCAGTTTCCCTGACAAAACATAAGCAGCTTCATCTCGCATCGCCCCGCTAAAAAATCCCCAAACAATGCCCCCAACTGTTAAATTTTCTAGGTAAGCCGAACTTAACAGCAGCGGTTCGTCACAAATGTAACCAGTCCAATTTTCTTCGTCGGGCCCGCGATAGCGACTTTGAAAAAAAGCCACTAATTCGTCATAGTCGATCGCGAGTTGGTTTCTCGATCGCCCAATCCCCTCAAAATAACGGCAAACTAACTCGAAAGACGCCTGCCAGTCATTATTCCACACTCCCTCCGACTTCAGAGAGTCGATATCGAGAGAATTCGGGCGAAAAGCACCCGCCGTGAAATGTTCCACCGCATCCGCGATCGCCCGCCTATAGGAACCGGACACATCCCGCACCACACCGTCAATGTCGAAGACTAAAATAACTTTGTTCACAACTTAACCATCCTTGTACCTAGGGCGGGTGAAAACCCAAATTTTATCGGTTTTAAGCCAATTTCCGGCACAAAACCCAGCCCCAGACAAAACTTTTAATCACTGATGACTCATTATTGAACAGAATGTGCTACGCTTATCGATTGTAGAAATTTTTAACAAGTTCGATCGGAACCCTGGAGGTTTGCTTGTCCAAGTTCATCTTAAAAGTTCTCTGGCTAGAAGAGAATGTTGCCCTCGCCGTTGACCAAGTTGTCGGCAAAGGAACTAGCCCGCTGACATCTTACTTTTTCTGGCCCCGCAAAGATGCGTGGGAAGACCTCAAAAACGAACTCGAAGCCAAACATTGGATTGCTGACAACGATCGCGTCGAAATCCTCAACCAAGCCACAGAAGTAATCAACTACTGGCAAGAGGAAGGCAGACGGCGCCCGATGACTGAAGCTCAGTCAAAGTTCCCTCTAGTGACTTTTACCGGCAGCAACTAAGCCCAGCTTTAAGTTGCTACCCATATAAATTGTCTGTTATGGCTGACGGGGAACGAGAGAGGGGGAGAAGGCGATAGGATTTGACGCTTTTTCCACCTCGCCGTGAAAGATACAATTTAAATGCGCTACAGCTTATCTTGATACTAACTCCGATTTTCAGACCGACTCGGGTTTTGGGTTTGGTCGATTTGAGATTTATTGAAAATAAAGCTCTAAAATCGGCGTTTTTTTGATAATTAATACTTACGCGAAAAGTGGTTTTACGCGCTGCTTATAGCTTTTTCTGAACGGGCAAGATGCCCGTTCCACGAGAAAATTCCCTCTTTGTGGAACAGGCAAGATGCCTGTTATTGAAAAGGGTGCAAGATGTGAGTTATAACTGAGATGTTGCACCCTTTTCAAGAAGCCTTTTGAACGGGCAAGATGCCCGTTCCACAAGAAGAAAATTCCCTCTTTGTGGAACAGGCAAGATGCCTGTTGTTGAAAAGGGTGCAAGATGTGAGTTATAACTGAGATGTTGCACCCTTTTCAAGAAGCCTTTTGAACGGGCAAGATGC
>NZ_JAUBRJ010000091.1:0-9482 GCF_036701805.1 Microcoleus sp. N3A4 | reverse complement strand
CCGTTCCACAAGAAGAAAATTCCCTCTTTGTGGAACAGGCATCTTGCCTGTTATTGAAAAGGGTGCAAGATGTGAGTTATGACAAATAACGAATAACAAATAACAAATAACAAATAACGAATAACAAATAACAAATAACGAATAACAAATAACGAATAACAAATAACTAACAACTAACAACTAATCACCTCTTCGCGGAATTTATGGGCGCCGAAAGTACGATCGACCAAACCGAACAGCTACCGCTGGTAGTAAATCCCGATATTCTCCAGCAAGCTATCCTCTACAAAATTAATACTCGCATCATCGCTCGCGGAGAATTAGTATTTCCCTGTATCCCGGGAATGCTCAGCCACTATCTCAAGGCGATCGAACAGCTATTTCGCACTCTCGACAGACCCCTGCCAGAACAACGCAGAGACGAACTCAGCAAGCTTTTAGCCACCAAGTTAGAACAAGGCTACCGCACCTCCACAGCATCGATGCTGATCCTGCAATACGAATCAGTGCAGCCGCCGCAAACCGGTTTAGCCTGCAAAGTGATTGTTACTACCTCAACAATGGGAGAACAGTACAAAAGCTGGGTAGACACCAGAGAACCTCCGCTTTTCGGCTCTCATCCAGACGCAAAATTGATGGCGACGGCTGCTAGATTGGGAAATCCCGATCGAGTGCGGATTTTGGACGTGGGAGCTGGTACCGGCCGCAATACCTTGCCGCTGGCGAGATTGGGCTATTCTGTGGATGCGATCGAGCTAACCCCAGCTTTTGCAGAACAATTGAAAGCGGCAGTAACAGCCGAAAACCTTCCCGTGACAGTTACCGAAGGCGATGTGCTCGACCCCTTAATGCGGATGAAACCGGCCCGCTATCAGTTGGCAGTTGCCGCCGAAGTCATCTCACATTTTCGAGACAGCGATCAAGTACGGCTTTTCCTCGCTAAAATGTGCGATTCCCTGTGTCCCGGAGGCCTGTTGCTGTTCAGCACATTTTTAACCGTCGGCGACTACCAGCCAGATGTCCTGGTGCGACAAGTTGCCCAACTCTCCTGGTCTACTTTATTTACCCCCCAAGAACTCGCCACCGCAATGGAAGGGTTGCCCTTAGTCCAAATATCCGACGAATTGGTGTTTCAGTACGAACGCCACCACCTGCCAGAAGGAGCCTGGCCGCCGACGCCCTGGTTTCCCAGTTGGGCAACCGGTCGAGATGTGTTCCCGATGGCAAACGGACGCCCGCCAATGGAATTGCGCTGGATTTTGTGTCGCCGCAGTTAAAAAAAATCAGTCATTCGATTTTAGATTTTCGATTTTAAATTTTCGATTGACCCCACGGATAAATTACGTGGCGGGTACCATCAAGAAATTCTCGGTCATTTAGAGACGGCCACAGCAATCGCAACCCTTGAACGGCGGTAACAGTTGCATCAGCTCTTTTTTTTTCCAAGTCATAAAGCCTGCTCGCTGTCAAATATTGCGACGCCACTACACAAAAAGTTACAAAAATATATATTAAGATATAAACATAGCGAAATTCGATCGCCCCTGGGTGATAAACCCCGTGTCTGATTAGATTCAACGCTTGCAAACCTTTTATTTGTTGCCAAAAATTGGTTTGCTCGCGGCAATCGAGTTTGAATAAAAGTCGATCGCCCTCTCAATCGGTGCAACTAGAGTTAAGATGAGTCCAAGAAACCTATTCCTCCAGATAGATGACGTTTTAAGGAATAGGATTACCCAATAGATTAGCTCGCTAGTTAGCGATGCTCCTGAGAAACAAATATGCTTTTAACACGTCCACTACAAGCGTTTGGAGCAATCTTCGAGCACAAACCTTCAACAAATAGATCGATCGAACAAAAAAGCAGTAAAAATTCTTGGGAGGGGAATATCGATCCCGCTGTAAACGAACAAATTGACTGGTATATCCAAATGGAAATGCTAATGAGTAACGCAAAATCTTCCTGCACCGATGAAGAGATTACTGCTTGGCTGCGCGGATTGCTGACAATTGCTTGGGCAGACGGCAACTTTGACGAAGACGAGCAAAAAATGATTGCGAATCTAACTCAGGATGAACTACATCCGATATCTTTTGAGGAGGTTTTTGAACCCATTGCCCCAGAGGAACTAGCTGCTGTGTTAGGGAAAGGCACAGCCAACGGCGAGAATTTTTTGAGAACAGCAGTAATGGTAGCCTTGGCAGACGGTACCTACTCGCTCTCGGAAGACGAGGTACTTTACAAGTTTTGCACAGCTTTGGGTCACAGCGTCGAGGCGATCGAAGCTCTGCGACACACCATCGAAGACAGCAAGTGCGAGCCGCAGGGGCCCAGCAGCCAAATAGTCTTTGATGCGAATGTCGCCCCCGTCGCCGGAACACCGCTTTCATCTCGACTACCTCAACCTCACCACAAAAATGTCCTGCAACCAGTCAAAGACTGGCTTGACGCCTGGGAAGTTCACGACCCCAGAGTCGCACACTTTGTCTGCAAAATGATTCCGCCGCAGTGTCCGTTTGAGCGAGATGTCGTGTTATTCGGACGCAAAATCGTGCACATTCCGGCGATGTGCAAGATTAACCCGCTTTACGAACAGTTGGTGGGGATGCGCTTTCGATCTCTCTGCTATTTGGCAGATGATTGCAAGGAAGATGTATCGATATATTGTTAGCAGTCAGTGGTCAGTAGTCAGCAGTCAGCAGTCATTAGTCATTAGTCATTAGCCATTCTTGTGAAATCTTGGATTAATGACTGTAACTATTAACCAATGACTACTAATTAGTCCAACACGCAAAAACCTGGTTTTTCTACAAAAAAACATCGTTACAGCGATCCGCCCCAGTAGAAAAACCAGGTTTATTCAGTTTTTGTGGGTAAGTCCTGCTAATATTAAATCCGCTTTGATAATACCAAGTCAAAAAAAGTTTTGCTACAATCTTCAATCTCATACAAATTATTAAAAGTCGCAGACCCAAGAGCCGGAAACGGCACTGCCGTTTCCCTACAGATGCTCGGGTAAAATCTGTCGGTATGCACTACTTTTCAGAATTGGTATAACTATATTTTTCCGGCGACTATAAGTCGCGACTGCACTTGCTTGGAGTCCGCCTCTGCACACTCAAGGAAAAGAGGAATATTGTACTTGGATCTGGTATCATAGCTAATGACTAATGACTAATGACTTCTGACTATTGACTACTGACTAAATTATGCAATTTATCGATCGAGCAGATATTCAAGTCGCAGCCGGCAAAGGCGGCGACGGTATGGTAGCTTTTCGCAGAGAAAAGTATGTACCGGCGGGCGGGCCGAGCGGCGGCACCGGCGGGCGGGGCGGTTCTGTGTTTATGGTGGCGGTGGAAAGCCTGCAAACGCTGCTAGATTTTCAGTACAACCGGATTTTTAAAGGCGAAGACGGGAAGCGAGGCGCGCCGAAGAATATGACTGGGGCTTCTGGGGACGATCGCACGATCGAAGTTCCCTGCGGTACAGTTGTTTACGACGCGGAAACTCAGGCAATCTTAGCAGATTTAGTAACGCCCGGACAGACTTTTTGCGTAGCTAAAGGCGGCAAAGGCGGTTTGGGAAATAAGTGTTTTCTGACCAATTCTAACCGCGCTCCCGATTATGCGATGCCGGGAAAAGAAGGAGAACACAAATTTTTGCGGCTGGAATTGAAGCTATTAGCTGAAGTGGGAATTCTCGGGATGCCGAATGCTGGCAAATCCACCTTAATTTCGGCTTTGTCTGCGGCTCGTCCCAAAATAGCAGATTATCCGTTTACAACTTTAGTCCCGAATTTGGGCGTAGTCAGAAAACCCAGCGGCGACGGTACGGTGTTTGCCGACATTCCGGGATTGATTGAAGGAGCACACGAGGGCGCGGGTTTGGGTTACGAGTTTTTGCGGCACATTGAGCGGACTCGGTTGCTGCTGCACTTGATCGATGTTACGGATGAAGATCCGATCGCCAATTATGTCACAATTCAGGAAGAATTGAAGGCTTACAGGCGCGGTTTAGCCGATCGACCGCAGATTTTGGCTTTTAATAAGGTAGATGCGATCGACCTCGAAAGCGAAGAAATCGGTAATTTAATCAGCAGACTTAAAGAAATTAGCGGCGCTCCTGTTTTGTTGATTTCCGCCGTTAGTAGAGTTGGATTGGATGAATTGATGCAGCAAGTTTGGCAAAAACTCGACGAGATGAACGAGCAAGAGGCTGAGGAACAGTTAGCAGTCGGAGTTTTGTAACCCGGTTCTGATTTATAAGATTTTGCGGGAATCGACAGGTGTTTTTTTAAGGGGTCAAGTTTTTCGGCTGTATTGCTGGCACAGCATGGGTTTGAGCTACGCAGCCGAAAAAAATGATTCACGCAAACGCTGTAAGTTGTGATGGCGTGCTTGAGAATGGTTTGCACCTGCGGGAAAACCGTATTTCCCTGTCTAGGGCTTGAAACGCTTGCAAATGCCAAGATTGCCACAATCAAAAAAATCGAGAAAAACCATAAAACCCTATCAGGGATTTTCCATTATTTTTGGAAATTGATATAAAAAACCAGTTTTCTAATCTTTGCACAATTCTCAGAAACCGGGTTTCTTTCCAAATACTCTCGCCACCCACCTAGATTTTCTCAGAAACCCGGTTTCTTAATCTTTGCAGAATTCCCAGAAACCGGGTTTCTTAACTCAATCAGTGCGATTAGGGATTGACCACAATAATTCCTTTACCAGGGCCTGCGAAAATTTCAACCTGAGCAACTCGTCCAGTACCAGCATAAAATCTGACTTCGGCTTTCGCTTCAGAAGGCATTGATTTCCAACTACCATCTGAGGAAACTAGAGTAGTTTTCAATCCATCATTCCAGTTAATTATAATTTGGTTGGGACTCTGCTGGATCGAACAGCCTATTGTTTGTGCCTGTTTTTGATTTTGTCCGTAGAAACTACATTTAGAGCTATAATTTTCACCAGAGTTTCTCGTCTGGGCTTGAGTAGTGGTACTGAAAACTATTGTAGAACCTAGCAGCAAATTAGCCACTAAAAATGTGTTATAAAATAAAGATGACTTGAGCTTCATATTTAGTATCTCCAGATACAATAATGGGGTATTCTTTCAAAATTCAGCCAGTAAAAATTAAACCAGCATGAAAATTCAACAAACCTTGTTAACTGTCAAATCCCTTTAATCTCCTCCCAACACCACAATGCAACCAACATTTGTCTCCACATCATAACCTATTAACCGATCGCACCCTCCCAGGTCAAACTCAACAATACAAAAAAATCTAGCCACCATAATATCGGATAATTGTGAAGCAATTAACCAGGCAAACAGCATGAGTATTGACCAATTAAACACAGACTACGGCATTGCCGGCCACCTCACCTTCGCCACCGGAAACGGTGGTTTCCCGATGATTCACATCGACAACGGCCAAGCCAAAGCCTTAATTTCTGTGTATTCCGGCCAAGTGCTCTCCTTCCAACCAGCCACCGAAACCGCAGACTTGATGTTCGTCAGCGAAAAAGCCTACTACGCCGAAGGTAAAGCCATCAAAGGCGGTATACCCATCTGTTGGCCCTGGTTTGGCCCAGATCCCGAAGCCTTGGGGCGTCCCAGTCATGGGTTTGTGCGGAATCGCCTCTGGAATGTCGTCAACACCGCCACAACCCCTGACGGCGCAACCAAAGTCACTCTAGGACTCAAAGATACCGACGAAACAAGAGCAATTTGGCCCCAAACCTTTGAACTGGCGATCGCAATTACGATCGGTACCAGCCTCACTGTAGAATTAATCACCCGCAATCTAGGTGACAAAGCCTTTCCCCTCACCCAAGCTTTCCACACCTATTTCCAAGTCGGTGATATCAACCGCGTGCAGGTTTTGGGTTTAGAAAATAGCCAGTATCTTGATAAAGTTGATGGTGGTGTAGAAAAAACTCAAGGAGGTGCAGTGGTAGTAACAGGTGAAGTCGATCGCATTTATCTCGATGTCACCAATGAATTAGTCATTGACGATAGCGCTCTCAATCGTCGGATTCGCATTAAATCCTCTGGTAGCAAATCCACCGTAGTGTGGAATCCCTGGGTGACAATTTCTGCAAACATGGCCGACCTTGATGATGCAGATTATCAGCGCTTGCTGTGCGTAGAAACGACCAATGCCGCTACAGATATTGTGGAAGTTCCCGCTCACGGTGAGTTCCGATTACAGGCAATTTACAGCGTTGAACGCGACTGAGGAATGAGAGCTTAATCTCAGCGGTGATGGAGCTAAAATTGTGATAATTGGATTCAAAAACTCTATCACCGTAACGCATAATTGCGAATCCGAGATTTCTACCCTCTTTATTTATTAGTCCGCATCGGCGAAGCCTGATTTCAGCTTAGGCGAACGTTGTTTGTATCGGTTTAAACCGCCGACGACTTTTTACTTTCTACCTTCTAATTACCATCAATTATTATGCAAAACTTCAACTGGACAAAACTTCAAAATGGCTCAGACATTCGCGGTATCGCCCTCGAAGGCGTTCCCGGTGAAAAAGTCAACCTAACGCCAGAAATTGCCACAATCTTAGGTAAATCCTTTGTCAGTTGGCTGGTGCAAAAAGTCAACAAACCCGCCGCAGAATTAACGATCGCGATCGGGCGCGACAGCCGCCTATCAGGGCCAACCTTAATGCAATCTGTCACGGACGGGATCGCCTCAGTTGGTTCAACAGTGTACGATTTTGAAATGGCTTCAACCCCTGCCATGTTTATGAGTACCATAACCCCTGGTTTTGATTGCGACGGCGCGATTATGCTCACTGCTAGCCATTTGCCATTCAATCGCAACGGCTTAAAGTTTTTCACCGCCAAAGGTGGCTTACAAAAACAAGATATTACCCAAATATTAACACTAGCTGCCACTAATGAATTTCAGTCAGCCGCAGCGCCCGGTAAAATTATCAAAAATGATTTTATCTCAGTTTACGCTCACCAATTTGTCACAAAAATTCGGGAAGCAGTCAATCATCCCGATAACTTTGAGCAGCCTCTGACAGGGTTGAAAATTGTTGTGGATGCGGGGAATGGTGCTGGCGGATTTTATGTCGATCGCGTTTTAAAACCTTTAGGTGCAGACACCACAGGAAGTCAGTTTTTAGAACCCGATGGCACTTTCCCCAATCATGTCCCCAATCCCGAAGATAAACAGGCAATGCAGTCAATTTGTCAAGCGGTAATTGAACATCAAGCTGATTTTGGGATTATTTTTGATACCGATGTCGATCGCAGTGCGGCTGTCGATGGAGTTGGCAATGAACTTAATCGCAATCGCTTAATTGCCTTGATTTCTGCGATCGTATTGCAAGAGCACCCAGGCTCTACCATTGTCACCGATTCTATCACCTCCGATGGCTTAACGCAATTCATCGAACAGGATTTAAAAGGAATTCACCATCGCTTTAAACGCGGCTACAAAAATGTGATTGACGAGTCGATTCGCCTCAATGAAGCCGGACAGGAATCGTGGCTAGCCATTGAAACCTCTGGACATGGAGCTTTAAAAGAAAATTACTTTCTAGATGATGGCGCTTATTTGGTTAGTAAATTATTGATTGAGTTAGCTAAATCAAAGCTGGCAAATCAATCTTTGCCGGATTTAATTGCGAATTTAAAAGAACCGGAAGAAAGTGCAGAATTTCGGATTAAAATAGGTGTGGATGATTTTAAAGCGCAGGGCGATCGCGTTATCGAGCAACTGCAAGATTTTGTGTCAATGCAAGCAGACTGGAAAATCGTTCCGAATAACTATGAAGGTCTGCGAATTTCCTGCACGTCAGCTAGCGAATCCGGCTGGTTTCTGTTACGCTTATCGCTACACGATCCGGTGATGCCTTTGAATGTTGAGTCTAATTTTAAAGGTGGTGTCGATCGTATAGTGGCTAGGCTTTTAGCTTTTTTCCAAACAACCGAATACCTTGATTTATCGGCACTGTCGAAGTAAGCTTAACTCTAGACTATTAGTTAGTAAACCAAACCGTAGGAGGAATTTGAGCGTGTGGGTTTTAATCATTAAATGTTCTGCTGCAAGCTGGGATATCCATTCCAAAGCTTTCAAAGCAATTGCTGCCAAATATCCGGCTACGCCTCTTTCTTCAAAAAAAATGAAAGGCGATGCTCAACGCATCATGGAATATCAACTGGAAAACGTCAATGACGTAGAAGAGTTTATGGAAGAATGCTTGAAATTAGATGGTTTCACTGCCAGTTTTGAATCACTGTAAATAGAGGTGACAAGACTCTAGCAATTCTCAATCTGTATTTTCCAGCCTTTGAGAGTGAAGAATGGGGAATTAATCGTGAGGTAATAGTGGGGAGATTTGATACAGTTTTATATAGCCTTTCTCAAAAAGATGAGGTATGATTGACAGATTATATAACCACTTAAACTGAGAGGGCTGAAGCCCAACTACGTACCTCATCTTTCTGAGAAAGGCTATAAGTTTGGGAAACTGCTATTAAATCTAAATGCAGAACAGCTTATTTGTTACAGGGATTTTTTGCTGGTAACAATAGTCGGAACAGTTTGTATGGTGTAGGCTAAAACTCTTGATAATGCGCTGACAGTTCTATTGCCTGTTAGCGCAGTTTGCACGAGACGATCGCCTAAAATCATACGATTGGCGATCGAAACTGTCCAAAGTGTTGTTAAAATGGGTTTGAGTCGCGAATTGGCCCGTTGTAATCGACTGTTACCCTCCCCTCTTGGGAAACAGTAACAACCGTCTCTACCGTATAGACAGACGAACCGGGTTTGTAACCTTTAAAAGTAAATGTCCAAGTACCGTTGCCATTGTCTACAAAAGGCGATTGAGACGAAACACCGTGCATCGCTGCTTCGGCTCGATATTTCCCCAAACCCCCATTAGCAATTTCTGCTGCTTGACGGGCTAAGTTTTTCGCCCGATTGAGTTCGATATTGTTGGAAATAACAGTAATTTCGTTGAGTTGAGTTTGAGGAGAACGAACGGGATTGCTCGAGGCGGGGAAGACTCCAACAGCTAAAGTTGAGAGCGCTAGCAAACAAGCAAGTCGGATGTTTAGTTTCATAATACAAGCTGATTTATAGTTTGTAAACTCTACAGGAGATGCGCTAAAAGACCCGGAACAGCCAAAAATTGTTTGAGTTGCCTCGAATTGTTGACCCCAATCAAATTCAGTCGCCTCATTGCGGCGGGTTTTGTACTGAAATTGTTGCCGGATTGGACTATTTCAAGTCTTACCCCCTGCGAAGCCGTACCGAGTATATAATAACCAATCATATCGTTTCTGGTTGCATCGGAATCATAAAATCGAGTCAACAGTTAACACTCAACCATTCAGTTTTTAGACCCCGATTCAACAGTCAACCGATTTGAGATTTGAGATTTGAGATTTGAGATTTTTAACAGTCAACAGTCAACAGTCAACAGTCAACAGTCAACAGTCAACAGTC
>NZ_JAUBRJ010000090.1:0-28638 GCF_036701805.1 Microcoleus sp. N3A4 | reverse complement strand
CTCACTATTATCTCGGATGATTCACTTTTAACCCCTCAATCCGCCTATGTGCCAGTTGGGGGTGCGGAATGTGGGATCAAAAGTATCCTGCTCGATCGAATCTCCAACTTACACTCATCAACCCGGTTTCTACCCAAAATAAGCAGCAGGGCAACCAAGCATCTAGGAAGAAACCGGGTTTCTCGTCGAGAGAGTAAGTCCGGGACTGCTTGATGCAGCATTTGTCAGTCAATTTTATATTTTAGATTTTATATTTTAGATTTACTCCACAGATGAATCTGGCAGCTTGAACAAGGGTCTAAAATTTTGATCTCTCCGCGACTGTTGTCGGGGGGTGATATCCGTTTTTGGGCGGAGTTATTCGGCAGCCGGAGCATTCGTCATTCGGCACAAGACAATAAAAGCAAGATTTGCAACAATTAAAAACGTCCTTACCGTCAAGGCTGTTGCTATATTTCACAATAATTAATCATGGAAGCGGCTGTGAGTTTGACAATCAAGCATCCAGGATACCCGCCACGTGATTCATCCGTCCAGAAATAAAAAACCTGTATCCGATAAAGGAGCCCCCGAATTTATCCGTGGGGTCAAGGCTTCAATTCTAAAATCTAAAATCTAAAATCTAAAATCGATTGACGCGCCCCTCCAGTTGGTGCATAAATTTTGAGAGTCTGGCAGTTTGCAGGCCGCGAGTGGAAACCAGTACATTTCCACCGAAACTCCATGTCGGGAACGGCTGCTAATTTGTAGTGCATCAAACATTTAAGCTATTGTGCATTTAACTCGGTTTTTTTCAATTCCCCTGTGGAAAGAACCTCAAATTCTCTGGCTTGGGGCCGGAGGAGGAAGATTTTCCCGATCTCCCCCTAGAAACCTACTGATTCGCGGCGAAGCGTTAAGAGTCGCGAAGCAATCTCGCCCGATCGAAACTATTCTCCTCCTGGTGGCTGCGCGATGTTTCTGCCGCTGCGCCCATTGAGTCGGGTTTTAGCTTAAACCCGTTCAACGAACAGGTGAAATTTCCTTCAATTTTTACGGGATTACCTTCCCCAGACTGCGTTCAGTGCCAGTTATATGCCCAACACCTTAATAGAAGATTGCTCGTTGGTATTTGGGGTTTTGAGGGGATTTCCAGCCCGAAAAATAGGGTTTATACCATTTTAGATTTTAGATTTTAGATTTTAGATTGAAGAATTGGGAAGGACTTATTCCATAAGGGTTTGGAGCTTGCCTAGAGTTGGATTCTTTTTGTAAACTGGTGCGTGCAAGTAGCTGGCAGGGGCACCCTTGAACAAGTGCTGCCTCCCCTTGTTGAGGTAAAAGTTAACCCCGCGCCGGTAAATGCTTTCGGCAGATTTGCAGCGGCCGCGCTCTAGGTATTTCGATTCATGGCTGTCTTGTTTTTACCTTGACCGCAGACTCGATCGGGGATGGGTGAATGCAGGGAACAGACTTTACTGTAAAAAAGTAAAGCATTTAATTTGCGACAATAATTCCCCGCGCGATCGCTTGCAAGGCTTACCCAAGCATTTGGGCCACAAGCGGCAAATAGATCGCCCTTCGAGCATCCTTACTTGCACCCCCGGTCTTGAGACCGCAGAAATTTATCCAGAATCTTAATATTCAGAATTCTTAGTATTGACAGTGAAACAAAGTTAATCTAATGTGTTGTAATTGATATAAGTAAAGTCCAATAAGCGAGGTACGGTCAATGGCAGAAACAGCTACAGCACCCTTAACAGGAAAAGGTCTGCTTCAAAAAATCAAAGGCAGCGATTTGCCGCGCAGAGAACTTGCAAAGCTTTGCGGCTACTTCACGGTCAGCAAAAGTGGAGAAACGCGGATTAATCTGGCTGAGTTTTACGATGCAGTGTTAGCTGCTAAGGGCATTGAGCTTGAGAAGTCGAAAGCAGACGGACGCGGACGAGAAGCGAGTTATCGAGCTAGCGTTCACAAGAATGGCTCGATCGTGATCGGGGCGAATTATACCCAAGAAATGGGATTAAAGCCGGGAGACGAGTTTGAAATTAAACTCGGATACAAGCACATTCGGTTGATTCAGATCGATGTGGACAGACCGGATGTGGAATTGGATGATGAAGAGGAGGATACAGAAGAATAGAGGCGCTCGCGATGCAGTCAGCCGATAGCAAGGCGACTGGATTTGGCTTCGCTACACGAGTATTTGCGCGCCACCCTTCGATTTAACTGATGAGCTGTCTTGACTATTTCTATTTTCTCTTGTCCCGCAAAGACTACAGTGCCTCTGAACTTCGCAAAAAGGGGCAAGAGAAAGGTTTTGGCAATGAGGAAATATTGGAGGCGATCGCGCAAATTCAAGACCGCGGCTATCAGTCTGACACTCGCTTGGTGGCAAACTCGATCGCCTCTGCAGCAGGCAAATACGGGAAATCGGCCATCAAGCGCAAGTGCCTGCAAAAAGGAATTACCAGCGATTTGTTCGAGCAAGTCTGGGAAGAAGAAAGTGCCGAAAATCAGGACTCCGAAGCTGAAAAACTGGCCGGATTAAAAGCCAAAGTCATGCGGAAATACAAGATAGATACTTGGGGTAAAGCAGATCCAAAAACCAAGAGCAAAGTCTTGAATTACCTGCAATACAGAGGCTTTAATGCCTTTGAAATTTGGCGGCAGTGGCAGACGGAAGAAGAAGATGAGTAAGTTATAGGACAACCATCGATCGATGCGGCCCCCAGATAGGCAAGCACAACTGCACTGCTGCCTGGGGCTAAATTCTGATTTCTGAGTTTTTGTAACAGTTATGTCAATCCTAAGAGTTGACTAAATAAGATTCGCACATCTGCCGGTGTCTGGCTAAAAGCTGGAGATATTTCTCGTTGATTTTGGCCAGCATCCATTTCTCTTGAAAAATGGCGGCGGATTCTGCTTTCACCGGATCTGCTTGTAGCGGCAAAATATCTTTTCGAGCTGCGCTTTGCTCTGCAAGAGACTTCAGCTTTTGAGGGTTTTGCTGGTATTTTCGGCCGCTTTTGTGGTTGGCGTAGCGGCGCGATCTAGTGTAGCCCATCTGCAAGAACTTGCGGGCCATGTCGGCTCCAACAAAATCTTCGCGATCGAGATACTCTAAAAACAAGGAGTAAATTTTGCTGCTCGACTCCCTGGCAATTTCAGGAGTCTTAAATCTCCAAAAAGGCAGAATTTCTCCTTTATATGGTTCCACCAACAGCACTCCCTGTTCCCCTTTCCCCACCCGATAAAGTTCCGGGTGCTCTCGAAAGTCGATGTTCTTAAAATCCAAAGAGTAGTCGAACTGCTTCATTGGGCGTTTTCTGTTCTATCTGGCACTATAGAAGCCTGCGGTTTACCTTCGTCTGGTTGAGTATAAACCCAGGCCCAAGCAATCAAGACAGCTTGAAAAGGCAGCCTGAACCAATACAGTAATTGGTTGTGGGGAATCCCTTCTATCGGAATGTTGTTGACGGCTTGATTGATATTAGCTGGAAACACGGCAATAAACAAGGCAATTAATCCCCACGCTGCCGCCCTGCTGACAGGAGGAACTAATAGCCCAATTCCTCCCAATATCTCGAAAAAACCGCTGATATAAACCAAGGCTTCCGGGTAAGGAAGCTGGGGCGGCACGATTCTGATAAAGGGTACGGGTACTGCAAAGTGCAGCACGCCTACAATACTGATAGCTACTGCGAGGATAACTCGCCAAATTTCTTTTTGACTTTTCATGGCAATCGGTAATTAATAATTGTTAACTTGCTGCGAGAATGCTTGCAGAAATTCGCTATCTGCGATCGAGATGACAAGCAAACTGAGGCCCAAAATTTCCAGCTTTCCGGGTTTGTCTACTCTTGCTGGTGGCTGTAACGATTTTATTTCGTAGAAAAACCAGGTTTCTGGGTAAGTCCCAGACAAGTTTTGGCAGCCCCAAACTGGAGGAAGCGAGAACTGGAATCGAAGGCCTGCGCGTTGACTGCCGAAAACAGATAGGGCGCGTTTTGATAACAAGATTTTAATGTCTAGTTGCCCGCTGCTGCCTCTATCTTCGGGTAGTAAAACCTGATTTTTGTTCCGGCTCTGGCTCCGTCAGCAGCCAAATCATGGGGATTTTCTCGATCGACAAATGCGCTTGGACTTAACATTAAACTATCGAGGGAATTGATGAGTGCGATTGCTGCTAAATTTGACCTTGACTTGCAGGCGATTCCCTACCCTTCACCGAACCCCTGCAGGAAGATAGCTTCGCTCGCCCGTACCTTGATTAGACTAATTAATGCGAGTAATTTGTCAAAAAATTTTAGAATTATTTAATATTTTTACTTTAAGAATTATGTTTAGAGGCAATTCGGGAACTCTCTGCAATTAAAATTACCGTCTCAATTTTGGGTTTTGTCAACTTCCCAAAGATGTTAGAATGGATCAAATTATCGAATTTGCTAAAAAGTCGATCGCCGTAGCAACTCCCAAATCATCCTGCTGGAATTCAAGATTGTCACTAACGGCAGGAACTTTTTAGCCACAACATTATTCAAAAAGATTGAGCCTCCCAGCGCTGTGTCATTTTTATCTACACGCAAGCAATCACCGACGACCATGAACACCTCACTTAACAACTCTAAATTTCGCCTAAACCGGATGCTGCGGCAATCGCTGTTCGCAGGCATCATTTCCGCAGCAGCTTTGGCTAGCGGATGGGCGCCCGGTTTGTACGCGCAATCCCCAAGCCTCGTTTTCGGAGCCTCCGCCCAAGCTCAAGACATTAGCAACGAGGAAATTACTAGCTACGCTCGCTCTGTCTTGGCAATCGAACCCAAACGGCTGGGAGCCTCTCAAGAAATTAAAGGAATAGCAGGAGGCTCGGTGCCGCGTGTGGTGTGCAACGAAACTAGCCAAATCAACAGGCTGTCTGGAAATGTTCGCGGTATTGTGGTAAATTACTGCGATCAAGCTAAAAAAATTATCGAAACCAATGGTTTGACAGTTAGTCGCTTCAACCAGCTCACTTTGCTCCAGCAAGCGAATCCGGCAGTCAAACAGCGAATTCAAGCCGAACTGCTGCGGCTGCAACAAGCGGGCAATCAATAAGCTTGAGGGTTTGAGTCTTTCTTCCTCTCCCGTTCTATTAGACTTCTCCAGAAAAGCCTGTCAAGGGCAGGCAGGATGCCTACCCCACAAGAATTATTGGAGATTTCAATTGTTCGAGTTACTAGACGGTATGCAAAAATTTTAGAAAAAAGGGCGATCGTCTGCGATAAAGTGCTTGACAAAATAACAAAAATTTGGTAGATAAGCCAGAACGGGAGCGGTTCAGAGAGATGAATATTTTTCAACTTGCTGTAAATCGCAATGAGATATAGCGATCGCCAAGACGATTAGGACGTTTTTAATTGCTGAAACATGAGCTGAAGATTGCAACTTCGGTCTTTGGTCTTCGGTCTTCGGTCTTCCTTCGGCTATAAAAAAGATATTCCTCAAAAACTAGATGTGAAGTGAATTGCTCTGAGGAATAGAATATAAAAATGCTAACTTTCACAAAACATTTGCCTGCAAATCCCGATGCTGTTGTCAGCTTTACTTTACCGATGACAGCCGACGATCGCACTCGCAGCCGCCACCAGTTCGAGACGGAGACGGGGGAGAGGCTGCACCTGAATTTGCCCAGAGGTACGGTACTGCGCGATCGAGATTTATTGCAGTCGGAAGACGGTAGCTGTTTGGTACTGGTAAGTGCAAAACCCGAACCGGTGCTGACAGCGCGGGCCTCGACTCCACTGCGACTGATGCGGGCGGCTTATCATTTAGGAAACCGCCACGTAGCTTTAGAAGTTACCGATAATTATTTAAGGCTTTCTCCAGACTCTGTTTTGCAGGGAATGCTCGAAAAAATGGGTTTGGAAGTAACAGAGGAAATTGTGCCGTTTCAGCCGGAAATGGGCGCTTACGGGCACAGCCATTAGATTTTAGATTTTAGATTTTAGATTTTAGATTGACTCCCACCGATGAATCCGAGGGCTTATGACTAAATTGCTTTCGGCCATTCAAGAAGCAAGAAGTCAACAGTCAACAGTCAACAGTCAACAGTCAACAGTGAACAATCAACTTTTATGTTTGTTGCAGCTAGCTTTTGCACCTGTGGGAGCTTATAGTTATTCTGAGGGAATCGAAAGTCTGGTAGAAACTGGTGCGATCGACAGCGAGATTACTTTGAAAAATTGGTTAGAAGATTCGCTGAAATTCGGGGCTGTTCGAGTAGAAGCCGCTGTGGTGGTACGGGCTTTGAGGGCGGCCGAGATTGGGGATTTGAGGGCTTTGAGTTACTGGAATGCTTGGGCGACTGCTGCTAAGGAAACAGAAGAGTTGCGCTTGCAAAGTTGGCAAATGGGGCGGACTTTGCTCAGGTTGCTGCTGGATTTGCGTGAAGCGAAGCTATCCCGCAGGGAATCGCCCGTACCTTCTAAATTAACGATATCTGTAAAAGATTTGGTGGAATTTAGCGGCAATCCGTGCAATTTTGCGATCGGCTTTGGCATTGCGGCTGCTTGCTGGCAGATTGAAGAGGAAGCGGCCGTGTTAGGATATTTGTACAGTTGGGCTGCAAATTTGGCAAGTGCGGGCGTTAAACTGATTCCCCTCGGTCAAACAGCCGGTCAACAGTTGCTGTTAGATTTGCAGTCTCAAATTAGCTGTACGGCGCAAAAAGTTTTAAAATTAGAAGATGACGATCTTGCTAGTTGCAGTTGGGGATTAGGCCTAGCTAGCATGGCGCACGAAACTCAGTACACTCGATTGTTTCGCAGTTAAAAATCAGACAATCCAAAATCTAATTAGTAAGGTGCGTCAGAACCCCAAAGCCTCGATAATCGTTCCATAACTCCGTCTGACGCACCCTACAACTACAACTCGGTTATTTCGCAGTTAAAAATCAGACAATCTAAAATCTAAAATCTAAAATCTAAAATCGCTATGGGTGCTTTTCGTGTAGGAATTGCTGGGCCGGTTGGTTCGGGGAAAACGGCTTTACTTGATGCTTTGTGCAAGGCGCTGCGGCAGCAATACCAGATTGCTGTAGTTACTAATGATATCTATACTCAGGAAGATGCCCAGTTTTTGGTTCGGAGTCAAGCCTTGGAGAGCGATCGAATTTTGGGCGTAGAAACGGGAGGCTGTCCCCACACGGCTATCCGCGAAGATGCTTCGATCAACTTAGTAGCTATAGAAGAGTTAGAACAGAAATTCACTGATTTAGATTTAGTATTTGTCGAAAGCGGCGGCGATAATTTGGCCGCCACCTTTAGCCCCGAGTTAGTAGATTTGACAATTTACGTAATCGATGTCGCTGCGGGCGATAAAATTCCGCGCAAAGGCGGGCCGGGAATTACTAAATCTGATATGTTGGTAATTAATAAAACAGACCTCGCGCCTTTTGTAGGAGCAGATTTAGGCGTGATGGAACGGGACGCGAAAAAAATGCGGGGGGAAAAACCTTTTGTTTTTACTAACCTGAAGACAAAGGAAGGATTAGAATCGGTAGTTAACTTTGTTAAGTTGAATATGGCATAGATTGAGAAAATATATAGCAATCCTAAATGATTTGCTTGCATTATACGCGAGCTTTCTGGCTCGCACTGCAAGGCTCCGATGGTTGGTTATCGGGATGGGCTGTGTTTTATGTTATTTGGTTGGATAGGGATTTTACGCTTTACCCTCATTAAAAATAACTCGTTAAATTAGTGGCGGTGTCCAATTTTCGCTACCGCACCAGCAATTCCCTGACCAAATTAGCCAAACGTTCTGTACTGTCTGTCACCGCTAATTGAGCAGCAGCTTGAGACATTTTTTCCAAGTATTCGGAATCTCTTAACAAATACAACACTTTGCTTTGCAACACATCTGCTGTTAGTTCGCTTTGACGGAATACCACGGCGGCGCCGGCTTTAGCAAATACTTCCGCATTAAATCTTTGGTGGTCGTCAGCGGCGTGAGGAAAAGGAATTAAAATAGAAGGTACCGCCGTCACTGCTAATTCTGTTAGAGCACTCGCGCCCGATCGACTAATTGCTATATTTGCTCGCTGCAACAAACTCGCCACATTGTCGTAAAATGGCATCGACAAATATTGCTCGTGTTTCAAACTCTCAGCATCCGGGTCATTATTTCCGGTGAGGTGAACCACCCAAGCACCCGCATCAAACCAAGCCGGAGCACACTGGCGAACTAACTGATTGATGGCGACAGCACCTTGAGAGCCGCCCATGACTACAATTACAGGTACGCTGTCAGGAATTGGCAAATTTAGAGGTTGGCGGGCGAGGAATTGCGATCGCACCGGTGTACCAGCAACCACGGTTTTGGCGCGGGGTAAATGCTGGGCTGCTGCTTCAAATCCGATCGCCACAGCAGTGCACAAAGGACTAAACCAGCGCGTCACCTTCCCGGGAATGGCATTAGATTCGTGGAGAATCACCGGCAAACCCAAAGAACAGGCCGCCAGAATTGCAGGTGCTGCGATGTAACCGCCGGTAGTAAACACTCCCTGAAAATTTCCCGCTTTGAGCAACTTCCGCACCTGAAGTATCGAGCCGGCGAGTCCGCCCAAAATTCGCACTGTACCGAGTCCAAATCGCTGCTGAAGGCCTTCAACGGCGATCGTGTGGAGGGGGTAAAGGGATGAAACTAACTGGGTTTCCATGCGGTCTGGAACTCCCAGCCATTCGATCTGACAGTCGTTCAACTCGGCAGCGGTGGCGATCGCAGGAAATAAATGTCCTCCCGTGCCGCTAGCTGCAACCAACAACCGGAGGGGGGCTTTTGTCAAGGTATTTGTCTCTTTTACAAGTTCCACAGGTAGAGCGATTTTATATTTGAGGTTTTAGATTATTATGCTTATTATTCCGGCAGTTTCAGCCAATTATCAATCAGCAATCTAAAATTAGATTGTGCCGTGTCCCTCCTTCTGTTGTCAGTTTTCGTTGCAGGCGAACAGTTGCCCGCGCCACGACTCCTGACAAATAACCAAATTATCATCTAATGCGTAATTTTTTGAATTTAATGCCAAGTGTATCTCAGTATTTTTCCAGCCGTCGGGACGAAAAAGCCGATCCTCTTCGAGGGCTGCGCCAACGGGCGATCGTTTTTGGCTTTAACTGCGGGCAGTCGATCGCTCAAATCTTGTTATGTTTAACAGTGGTAAGTGCTGGCGTGCTGCATCCTAGTGCGGTAAGAGCGATCGGTGCGATCGCGGCGGCTCCCCAAACGATCGCCCAAACCCCGGCCAATGCGCCTGCCCCAATCACAAAACTGTTAACAGAAATAGACGCAGCGGCGAATCGGCGCGATCTCAAAGCAGTTATGGCATTTTACAGCCAGAATTTTACTCATTCTGACGGCTTAAACAGCAAAAGCATGGCAAAAGCCCTCACGCAACTTTGGGAGCGATATCCTAGTTTGAATTACCGCACCGAACTCAAATCTTGGAAAACCGAAGGTAGCGCAATTGTCGCTGAAACCATAACTACAATTACCGGCACTCAGAAAAAGGATGGCAGAGAATTAAATCTCAAAGCTACCATCCGTTCTCAGCAGCATTTTGAAGGTGAAAAAATAGTTAAGCAAGAGGTTTTAGCAGAACAAACTCAGCTTAGTTATGGCAAAAATCCTCCGATAATTCAAGTGAATTTGCCGGATCAAGTTAAGGTGGGTGAAGAGTACCATTTTGATGCCATTGTTCGAGAGCCGATCGGCGATGATATTTTAATAGGGACTGTTTTGGAGGAACCCATTACCGAAAAAACATTTTTTAATCCGTCAGAAGTCGAGCTGGAGTTGCTCAATTCCGGGGGAATTTTTAAAGTAGGTAAAGCTCCGGCTACGCCTGAAAATCGGTGGGTGTCAGCAGTTTTGATGCGACAAGGCGGAATTGCAACGGTTAGCGTGCGATTGCGGGTTGTCAAGTAATAAAAGTAGGTGTTATGGGTTATACCATTTTCGATTTTCGATTTTCGATTTTCGATTGGGAATGACCGAAAGTAATGAGGTCCGGGACCCCCGGATTCATCCGTGGAGGGAGAAAAAAAGCTCCGAATCATCTTGTGCTCGCCCCCGGATTCATCCGTGGGGTCGATTCTAAAATCTAAAATCTACAATCTAAAATCTAAAATCGATTGACTTATGAATTAAGCGTTAGGATCGCGGGCATACAGTTGGATTTTTCGGTAAAAATGGTATTATTTGGGTAATTTCAGTAGTGGCGGGTTTAATAAAATCTTTAAGACAAATGACAGAAGCCCGTAAACTCGCCACTACCAGAATTACGGTTAATTGACCGAACTTGATTTTATACCAACTCAAAACTAACTTCTTCCCTCGAACCTCGGACTCAAACATCCGTTAAATCCGAAGAAAGCGAATCCGTTGCCGAACTTCTTTCTTCTTAAAATTATCCCAGTTACCAAAAGTAATACAACTGTATGAAATATCCAAACTCCGATCTCATTAGTCATTCGCAATTCTAAAATCTAAAATCTAAAATCTAAAATCTAAAATGGTATGATTTCTATCCAAAATCAAATTGTTTTCATTACAGGTGCGAGTAGCGGTATCGGAGCAGCCTGTGCCAAAATATTCGCCAAAGGTGGAGCCAAACTAATTTTAGCAGCCCGCCGCCTTGAAAAGCTCGATCGACTGGCAAACGAACTTATAGAAACAAAATCGATCGCGTCGGCGAACGAGATTTATTTGCTAGAATTGGACGTGCGCGATCGCCAGCAAGTCGAATCGGCGATAGCTGCGCTTCCCGATGCCTGGAAAAACATCGATATTCTGATTAACAATGCGGGATTGAGCCGCGGTTTAGACAAACTGCACGAAGGCAACTTTCAAGATTGGGAAGAAATGATTGATACCAATGTTAAAGGCTTGCTTTACATGACTCGCGCGATCGTGCCGGGAATGGTAAGCCGAGGCCGCGGCCACGTAGTGAATATCGGCTCGATAGCAGGCCGCCAAGCTTATCCGAAAGGCAATGTTTATTGCGCTTCCAAAGCAGCAGTAAGAGCTATTTCTGAAGGGTTGAAACAAGACCTTTTGGGAACGCCGGTGCGGGTGACGGAAATAGAGCCGGGTTTGGTGGAAACAGAATTTAGCAATGTCCGGTTTCACGGCGATGCAGAAAAAGCAAAAAATGTCTATCAAGGATTGACACCTCTGACTGCTGACGATGTAGCCGATGTTGTGTATTTTTGCGCGACGCGATCGCCCCACGTCAATATTAGCGAAGTCTTGCTAGTTCCGACAGACCAAGCTAGTGCAACTCTGGTTCACCGAAAAGAGTTTTGAGCCCTGAGTATTGATACCAAATCCGACTTAAATAACCCCTTTATTTCTCAGTAAATCTATGCTAAGACTTCGTTTTTGTAGGAAAAGTTCCCACCGCCGAGTGCGATCGGGAATTTCTAACCAGGATTCGGTATGAATTGTGAATTTTAAAGTTCTGGATAGTTAAATCTTTGTCGGTTGCATCACTATTTTTGGAGCTATAAAAAAATAATTAAATAATTTGCATTTTTTGACTAATTTCACATAAAACAATTCCGGACATCAGCATTGTAGCTAGTAAATCTCACCAGAGAGATAAAGACTCTGGATAGATATCCCCCCATTTGAGATGACAGGCTATGTCCCAAGTAACAAATCCCACTCAACCCCTAAGCGTTGAACAGAACGCTCTTGGCGGTTTAATTATCCAAGGCTCGCCGGATTTACCAAACAGAATAAACGGTAGCATCGGTTCGGATCAAATCAATCTAGGCTCTGGCAATGACGAAATTGCCGGTTTAGGTGGCGATGATATCATCTACGGTTTAGGCGGCGATGATATCTTGAGAGGCAGTGATGGAAATGACCTTTTGTTCGGCGGCGAGGGCAACGATAACCTTCAAAGCGGCGGCGGCAATGATACTGTCTACGCCGGTAAAGCTAACGATGTAGTTGATGGCGGCAATGATAACGATCTTCTTTTTGGCAACCAAGGAGCAGATACCATCAGTGGCGGCGAGAACAATGATACTGTCTTCGGCGGCAAAGATGATGATTTAGTTGACGGCGGTGCTGGCGATGACTTCCTGTTTGGCGATCGCGGCAACGACATCGTGAACGGCGGCCTTGGTAACGATAACCTTTTCGGCGGTGAGGGCAATGATGCTTTGTTCGGCGGAGAAGGCAATGATACTGTGTTTGGAGGTAAAGGTGATGATTTAGTTGACGGCGGTGCTGGCGATGACTTCCTGTTTGGCGATCGCGGCAACGACATCGTGAACGGCGGCCTTGGTAACGATAACCTTTTCGGCGGTGAGGGCAATGATTTTGTCTTCGGCGGCGAAGGAAATGATACTATCTACGGCGGTAAAGGCGATGATGTGGTTGAGGGTGGCCCCGGCGATGATATCGCAAACGGCAACTTAGGGAATGACACCGTAAGAGGCGGTGAAGGAAACGATATTTTGTACGGCGGTAAAGCCAATGACATCGTAGAAGGCGGTGCGGGCAACGATATTATTTCTGGCAACATAGGAAATGACATCCTCAGCGGTGGTGCGGGGGCCGATACATTCGGCTTCGAGTTTGTCGGCGCCGATAATATGGATACGCTGACAGATTTTAATCCTACAGAAGATAAAATCCAGCTCGATCGAGCTGTGTTTAATGCTTTGATACCGGGCAATCTAACTGCGAACCAATTTATTACAGACCCCAATTTCAATCCCAACGCTCCTGGGGCTGCGGGCACGGCTAATCTCATCTACAATCCGATTGACGGTTCGCTCTACTACCGCAATCAAAATGGTCAAGTGTCGATCGTCGCCCAAGTCGGTTCTAACCTGAATATTGGGTCAAACAACTTTGAAATTATCTAAATTTCAACCAGATTTAAGGTATATCTACCATTCATATAATTTAAACATTACGAACCGGGTGATCTGCCGCCCCACAATAAAAATTAACCGTGCCGAACGGGTCATAAAAACTGTTTCTGACAAGCAATAAAATTCATTATGTACAAGACATAAGCTTGCCAATCTTTGGCTGGACTATATATAAGGGCAAGCTGCGGTGTGCATCGCCTTACAAATAGAGCGCAAGTAAATCCAGATGTAAAACAGGCATCTTTCCTATTACGGACATTAGTCAGTCCAGGACACACTGCGACTAAAGAAACCAGTTTTTTTACCGATTATAGGGCTGCAACGAAGTATATTCCTCAAAAGAGGCGATTTATGACCACCCGTGCGTAAGTCCCGTAAGTCCTAATTAGTATGTGATGTCAGTTATGAATGGCCGTTGCAATTTACATTTTAAAATCAGTAATTTAAGTACGGTCGGCACCGAAGCAACCGAACAAAATGCCAATCTAGATGTTAGAAGTCACTACAATACAGGCACTATTTTGCAACAGCAAGGAAAGATAGAAGCAGCGATTGACAGTTATCAGCAAGCGATATCCTGCTGGAAAAAAAGTTCGGAAAAAGCACTTTTGTCCTGTGCGGCCAATGCCTACAGCAATTGGGGCTGCATTCTGGCACAGGAGGGCAAATTTGAGCGAGCAATTGCAGTTTTTCAAGCGGGAATAGCTGTTGCGCCCGATGATGTGGCTCTGTACAATAATTTAGGTATTGTTCTGTTGGAACTCCAGAAGCCAGAACAAGCGATCGCCCTTTACCGCCGCGCGATCGAGTTGCAGCCAGAGTTAGTTATTGCCCGTTACAATTTGGGAAAAGCATTCCAAAGATTGGGGCTGCATACTTTTGCAGGAGAATGTTTTGAGCTGGTAATTAGCAAAGATCCGGATCGGATTTCGGCATACGGCGATCGGGCTGTTTCCCTGATGGCACAAGGCAAATTAGCTGAGGCAATGCTATGTTTGCAAAATGCTATTGCTCTGGAAAGCGAGTTTGTTGATGGTTTTTGTCGCCAAGTAGAGTTGCGGTTGACTTCTGTACAAGAATTCAATGAACTAGATCGAGCTCAAATAGCCTGTGTCCGATTTCTCAGGCAACTTCAAGGAAAGGACGGCTCTGGTTTCGCCATTTCTAGTCTTGCTAAAAATCCGCTTCATGCTTCATCATTGCTCCTCAATTTAGCAGAGACTTACTTTCATCTGGGAAATGTCTTGGCTGAGTACGGCGGGTACGAACAGGCAGAAAAGTATTACCAAAAAGCTTTACAAATTAAACCTAAGAATGCGGATATTTACTTGCGGCTGGCTGATTGCTTGAGTCAGCAAAAACGATTTTCGGCAGCGATTGTAATTTACCGCTTAGTGCTGGCAATTGCGGGCGATCGCTCGGATGTTTCCGAACAGTTGCAGTCTATATTGAAAAAACAGCAGGAGTTGATTCATTCTCCCTCAGCCCGCCAAGGGTTTCAACCCCTGTCGGACTCTGATGTTGAAATCATCAAACATCCCTCCATTGTTAACGGGAATAAAAACCAAAAATTGGAATGCCAGGGCTTAGATTGTCAGCGGTGTCTCAAGCGGATTTTCAAACAGTTTGAGCCTGTGCATTTAGGTGATGGCGTATATTCTTGTGCTCAGCAGGGAGAGACTGCTGTTGAGTCGCCGGAAACCTTTGTGACTTCGCTTCCAAACGGGCGGGCTTGGATTGTAGCGCAGAAAAATTCTTGGATGATTTGCAATGCTATTGCTATTATCGATTCTGGCGATCGGCTTTTACCCGAACTTTCCCGCGAATATCCGGGCGAGTTACCGGGATGCGAAAATCAACATTCTACTCAGCACAGGTTTTTGAATTTAAAACCGGAAGAATTACCGCCTTTAGAAAAGATAGACGGTACGGTGGCGGTATTGGCCGGACTTTCGGGAAATGTCTATTTTCACTGGATGGTGGATATCTTGCCCCGGATGGAAATTCTGCTGCGTTGGGGGGTAAATCTGGAAGAGATAGATTGGTTTTTGGTTAATAGCTGCCAGCAGCCTTTTCAGCGAGAAACCCTGAAATCATTAGGGATTCCTGAATATAAAATTATAGAGAGCGATCGCCATCCTTACATTCAAGCCAAACAATTAATTGTTCCATCTTTTTCTGGATATTTGGGCTGGCTGTCGCCGCAGGGGCTTGAGTTTTTGAGGCAGGCTTTTTTAATAAAAAAATCTCACGAACTCCCGAAAAGCTTCGCCAGCGATCGCCAAAACTATTACCCAGAACGCATCTATATCAGCCGCAGCAAATGCAGCTACCGGGTAGTCATTAATGAAGAGAAAGTAATAGATTATTTAAGCGACTTTGGCTTTGTTCCAGTGCTACTAGAATCTATGAGTTTTCAGGAGCAAATAGCTTTATTCGCTCGTGCAAAAGTAATTATTGCCCCGCACGGCAGCAGTTTAACAAATATTATCTTCTGTTCTCCCGGAACAAAAATAATTGAGCTGACATCTCCGAATTATATCAGGCATTACTACTGGGCGATCGGTCAGCAGGTAAATCTAGAACATTATTACGTAATAGGAGAGAGCTTTGATTGCCACCCAATCCGACAGTTAATGTATCAAAATCCGTTAACTGAAGATATTTTAGTAAATTTGAATTATCTCAAAAGAATGATAGGGAAGATTAATCTCATTCCCTCAAAAAATGCACTAAATTTAATTTCGCTTGAAAACCTTAAAAAACCCAGCACTCTTATGAACCAAGAATCAGCAGATTATTTCCAAAAACGGGCAGAATTTTATTTAGAACAAGGCAATTTAAGTGATGCTGTAGCTGCTTGCGAGCAAGCCTTGAAGCAGAAACCCGATTTTGCACCAGCTTACAAAACCTTGGGCAAGATCGGTCAAGTACAAGGTAATTTAGCCAAGGCAAAGCATTGGTACGTGAAAGCTCTGGAAATTCAGCCTGATTTTGCAGAAGTTTATACTAATCTTGCTAGTATGTACGCCCAAGAAAAAAATTGGGAGCGGGCTTTAATCTGTTACCAAAAAGCAACTTATGCTCAGGTAAAAGATCCAAAGACTAATAGCACTCAAGGTATTTTAGCCTTCAAGCCTGACGATATTGAAGTCTACATTCAAGGTGCAGAAGCATTTTATACTCAAAGGAAGTTCGAGCAGGCGGCGGCGGCTTGCCAGCGAGTTATCCAAGTTAAACCCGATGCGAGGGCTTATAAAATTTGGGGTAATGCTAGGCAAGCTCAAGGCAAGGTAGAGGAAGCGAAAAATTGCTACGCTAAGGCTATTGAACTAGATCCTGATTTTGCTGAAGCTTATACTAATTTGGGGACGCTTTACGCTCAGGAACAGCAGTGGCAATCGGCGATCGCATTTTACCAAAAGGCGATCGCCCTTCAGCCGAATTTAGCATCAACTTACCGAAATTTAGCTCGGGTGTGGACGCAAATGGGGCAGCTATCGGAGGCTGACGAGTGCTGGTTTAAAGCGTATTCTCTGGAACCGGCCAAAGCAACACCTGAAGAACACATTCATCTGGGCGATAACTTTTTGAGGCAGAATCAGGTAACGCAGGCTATACGCTGTTACTGCCACGCTATCGAGTTAAATCCCAATTCTAATCAGGCTTACCAACACTTAGGAAATGCTCTCCAAGCTCAAAGAAAGGTGCAGGAAGAAGTTGCTACTTATCGAAAGATAATGGAACGACCGGCTAACATTTTTGGGGATTTGTTCAAGACAGTAGTTATGAGTTTGAACGCGAAAGCTGAGTTGCCTCAGAATCCCCAAACATCTACTTTACCGGCCAATGTTGCAGCTAATTCCTTGCAACTCGATTCCACAATCTCCGCTGAAAAACCTCGCGTACAGTTGCAGCAGCCGGAAACAATTCCTACAGTACCGCAAGATTTAAATACGATCGCCCCTGCGCCAAAATCTGCACCTGCTGCTCCAAAATCGGCTGATATTTTGCCCCCAGTGACAGTTGTTGACAGCGGTTTTGCGGCAGATTTTCGGAGGCAGGATACGGCGGATAACTGCATTCAGCGGGCAGAATCCTATTGCGCTCAAAAACAATTCGATCGGGCTATTGCTGAGTGCAAGCGAGCTATTGAAATTCAACCCGATGCGGTGGCTGCTTACAAACTGTGGGGCAATATTTTGCAAGGGCGGGGGAATTTAGAAGAGGCAATCGAGTGCTATCAAAAAGCTGTCCAAATTAAGTCTGACGACGTGCAAGCAAACGTAAATCTTGGCAGTTTGTATGCTATGAAAAAACAGCTATCGCAGGCGATCGCTTGCTACCAAAAAGCGATCGCCCTCCAGCCAAATTTAGCAGCAGCTTATCGGAATTTGGCTCGGGTGTGGATGCAAGATGGCAAGATGGAAGAGGCGAATGAGTGCTGGTACGAAGCGTTTTCTTTGGAACCGGAAAAGGTATCGCCCGGGCAGCACTTAAAACTGGGAAATATTTTGTTTAAGCAAGGTCAAATTACTCAGGCGATCGCGTGTTACCAGCGCGCGATCGAGTTAAATCCTAACTTGAATCCTGCTTACCAAAATCTGGCGACAGCGCTGAAAAAGCAAGGCAAGTTGAATGAAGCTGCTGTCTGTTTGCAGAAAGTGGCGGCACTTAATGGCAACTCTTCGGTATCTGGCAGTAAAGCAGCAGATACTTTTGCCCCTGCGACACAGGTAAACAACAATCAAAACAATCGCAAACCTGCTGAGGCTGTAGAAACTGGAGATGCGATCGCTTCCTCGGCAGAGGTAAATAATCCGGGCAACAATCCTGCAAAATCTGCGGAAACTGTAAGATTATCCGCCCAGGCGATCGGCTCTCGCAAACCTGTGACGGTTGTCAATTCTGTCAGTGCAGAAGCATATATCAAACAGGCAGAATCTTATTACGCCCAGGGGAAATTTGAGGAGGCGATCGCGGAGTGCAAGCGAGCTATTGAAATCAAACCGGAGACGGCGGTTGCCTACAAGATTGCGGGGAATGCTACCCAAGCAATGGGCAAGGTAGATGCGGCTCGGTATTGGTACACTCAAGCCTTAGAAATAGATCCAAATTTTGCTGAAGTTCATGCTAATTTAGGCAGCATTTACGCTCAACACAAACAGTGGCAAAAGTCAATTGCTTGTTACCAAAAAGCAATTGAAATTAAACCGAATTTAGCATCGGCTTACCGGAATTTAGCGAGGGTCTTTTTGCAGTCCGGTCAGCCGCAAGCAGGGGCAGAATGCTGGTATGAAGCTCTCACTCTCGATATCAATTGGGCAAAGCCTGATGAACACTTTACTCTGGGCAATACTTTGTTAGAACTGGGTCAGTTGGAGCGGGCTATTTCGTGTTACCAGCGGGCGATTCAGTTGCAGCCGAGTTATGCGGATGCTTATCACAATTTAGGGGAAGTTTTGAGCCTTCAGGGCAAGTGGGAAGAGGCGATCGCGGCTTACCGGCAAGCGATCGATCTGAACCCGAATTTCGATGCACCTCATTACGGTTTGGGGAAAGCTTGGGCTAGTCTCGATCGGCGCGAAGAGGCGATCGCTTGTTATCGGAGAGCGATCGAGTTAAATCCCAATTTGGCTCAAGCTTATCAAAGTTTGGGGGATGTTTTGGACAGTTGGGGTCAGTTGGATGAGGCGATCGGGTGTTATGAAAAAACCATTGAATTGAAACCGGACATCTGGGAATTTCACCATAAATTAGGTGATGCTTTGCAAGAAAAAGGTGAGATAGATGAGGCGATCGAGGCTTACAACCGTGCCATTGAACTAGCAAAAGTTTAGAAATTTTCCGGATAGCTCAGTCTGCTAATTGAACAATAAATTAAACGGATTCACTTGTCTCAAATTACAACAGGTACAGCATATGAGCAGCCAATCCAAAATCATTGCATTTCCAGTAAATAATCATTCAGATTTTCCCCCGCTATCGCACCCTGAGCATGAACTTTTACCTCCTAAATTAGTTACCTTAAAAAAGGTTAATTCGGAATCTGGAGAACCGGATAGGAAGCGAGACAAGCATTCTTACGGGAGTGTGGGAGCTAATTTCAATGCTGCTAAACCTCACTACAGCTTAGGGAAAGCTTTGGCTAAAAAGGGGGAGTGGGAGAAAGCTATTTATTCCTACCGTAAAGCCTTAGAACTCTCCTCTAATTCAGCAGATATTTATCAGAGTTTAGGGAATACTCTTGTTAAAACTGGTGAGTTGGATGAAGCGGTAATAGTTTATCAGAAAGCTATCGAACTTCAGCCTAGTTTGTGGGAAGTCCACCACAATTTAGGGGATATTTGGCAAAGACAAGAAAGGTTAGATGAGGCGGTTGCTGCATATCGTCTGGCGATCGAATTTAACCCAGACTTTTCTTGGTCGCACAATAATTTAGGGGATGTGCTGATTAAGCAGGAGAAGTGGGAGGAGGCGGCGGTGGCGTATGGAAGGGCGATCGAGCTAAATCTAGACTTCCATTGGTCTTACTATAATTTGGGCAAAGCTTTGGTGGAGTTGGAGAGGTGGGAGGAGGCCGTTGTTGTTTATCGGCGCGCAATTCAGTTAAAGTCGGATCTGCCATTCGTGTATGAAAAGTTGGGCGATGCGCTGCGAAATCACAGCCCATTATCTGCGAAAGAAGCTATTAGTTATTACAATCAAGCTATTCAAGACAATCCAGATAATATCAAGCTCTATCACAAGGCTCTGGAGGTTAACCCAAAAGATCCGAAACTCTATTTGGGTTTGGGTAATGCTTTGATTAAACAAGGACAAAGGGATGGAGCGATCGTATTTTATCAAATGGGGCTGCAACTTAAGCCTGGTGACTTTGAAATTTATTTGCAGCTATGGAAAGCCATGCTCCAGATTAATGATGGCTTTGAAGATGTCGCTGTACAGTCGCAAGCGGATTTGATTGATTTTTGTGGACAACAGAAGGTTCATAATAAATCTTCACAAATTCCCTTGTCATTTAAATTCTCGCCTGTCTCAAAATCTACACTTGATCGAGTTGATATTGTTCTCTGCATTCACAATGCTTTAGATGATGTAAAAGAGTGTCTCAATTCGATTAGACTATACACAAAGGTTGACTATCGCTTGCTGATTGTAGATGACGGTTCTCAAGCAGAAACTAGAGACTTTCTTAAGTCGTGGGTTCAAGAGGATTCTGTAGCCACTTTGTTTAGAAATGAGACGGCTCGCGGTTATACCAAAGCAGCTAACATTGGTCTGCGCGCCAGCAAGGGTGACTACATTATTTTATTAAACAGTGACACAATTGTTACTCCTGGGTGGCTTGAAAAATTAATTGAATGTGCTAATTCTCAAAAAAATATTGGCATAGTTGGACCTCTGTCAAATTGTGCATCTTGGCAATCTATTCCGGAAATATTTGACAAGAACGGTGGCTGGATGATTAACAATATTCCTGAAGGATACTCCCTGGAAAGTCTGAGTGATATAGTGGCTAATGTTTCCGACAAAGCATTTCCTTATGTAAATTTTGTTAATGGTTTTTGTTACATGATTAAGAGAGCTGTAATCGATGCCATAGGTTGGCTGGATGAAGAAAGCTTTCCCTACGGTTATGGAGAAGAGAATGATTTTTCAATTCGAGCTCGCAAAGCTGGGTTCAAACTCGCAATAGCCGATCATGCCTACGTCTATCACTCTAAATCTAAAAGTTTCGGACACGAACGCCGTCAAGAGCTTTCTAAACAAGGTTCGGCAGCATTCAAATCCAAGCATCCTGATATTAATGTAAAAGCTTTGACAGAGGAAATTAAAAATAATCAAGCTCTCGAACGTTTGCGTCTTAAACTACGCGAACATATCGTGCCGCTAGGAATCAATACTAATAATTTGCGCTAAAAACAATATCGACTAGAGGTTTGTATATGTCAACAAAAACTAACCAAGAAACGGCTGAAACCAATTTCCAAACAGGCAAACAGTTGGCAGGGGAAGGTAAACTAGACGAGGCGATCGCTATCTACCGTCAAGCTATTGAACTCAACCCCAATAACTCTGAGTTTCACCGCAGTTTGGGGGAGGTTTTGCAACGAGTGGGGCAACACGAAGAAGCGATCGCATCTTACCGTCAAGCAATTGAGCTGCAACCGAATTTTTCTAAGGCTTACCATAATCTAGGAAATGCCCTGGGCAAACTCAAACAATGGCCCGAAGCGATCGCCTCTTATCGTCAGGCGATCGAACTTAATCCTAATTTTCCTACTGCTTGCTATCGTTTAGCCGAAGCTCTAAAACAGTTTGGAGAAACTGAAGAAGCGATCGCCACCTACCGTCAAGCTATTGAACTCAACCCAAATAACCCTGAGTGTCACCACAGTTTAGGGGAACTTTGCCAACAACAAGGAAAATATGAGGATGCGATCGCCTCTTATCGCCGAGCAATTGACCTGCAACCAAAGCTTTTCAAAGCTCACAATAACTTAGGAAATATCCTCGTAAAACTTAAACAGTTGCCTGAAGCGATCGCATCTTACCGTCGAGCTATCGAACTTAATCCAAATACTCCTGAGTTACACTTCAGCTTAGGAGAGCTTTGGCAACAACAAGGGAAACATGAAGAAGCGATCGCTTGCTATCGTCAAACAATTAAGCTGCAACCCAAGTTTTTTAAAGCTTATCATAACTTAGGAAATTCCCTTGTTCAACTCAAGCAATTCGAGGAAGCGATCGCCTGTTACCGTCAAGCAATTGAGCTGCAACCCAAGTTTTTTAAAGCTCATAATAATTTAGGAAATGTCCTCATACAACTCAAAAAGTGGCCCGAAGCGATCGCCTCTTATCGTCAGGCGATCGAACTTAATCCCACTTTCCCTACCGCCTATTATCGTTTAGGTGAAGCTCTGGAACAACAAGGACTAATAGAAGAGGCGATTGCAACCTACCGTCAAGCTATTGAACTCAACCCAAATAACCCTGAGTGTCACCACAGTTTAGGGGAACTTTGGCGGCAACAAGGGAAATATGAGGATGCGATCGCATCTTACCGTCAAGCAATTGAGCTGCAACCGGATTTGCCTAAAGCTCACCATCACTTAGGAAATGCCCTCAGTCAACTCAAGCAATGGAAGGAAGCGAGCCACTCTTACCGTAGGGCGATCGAACTCAACCCCAATTTCCCTACCGCCTACTATCGTTTAGGCGAAGCTCTCCAACAACTTGAACTTACAGAAGAGGCGATCGCTGCCTACCGTCAAGCTATTGAAATCAAACCCGATTTTTCTGCCAAAGTTTACCACAATTTAGGAGAACTTCTCAGCCAAAAAGACCAGTGGGAAGAGGCGATTAGCTGTTATCGTCAAGCGTTTGAGCTTGACCCCAACTTTTCTCCAGCTTATTACAAATTAAAGGAAGCTTTAGCCCAGAATGGTCAGCTAGATAGAGCTAAATCTATTCCCTATTATCAGCCTACTGTCAAGTTAAATGTTAATGATGAATTCCCCAAACTTTTATTTATTCTCCCCGTCAAAGGCGGTGGAGGTGGCGCTCATTCAGTCGTGCAAGAAGCCTTAGCACTTTATCGCTGCGGCATCCCTGTCAAAATAGCTGTCAATCAATCTAACTTTACTGACTTTTTAAATAGTTACACAACCGAAATTCCCGAGATCGGTCAAATTGCTATCTCTTATCAAAGTTTAACAGACCTAAAAAACTTAGCTAAAAATTTCTCTGTTGTCTGTGCAACGACTTATAGCTCAGTAAAAATGCTGGATATGCTAGTCAGAGACAATCACCAGATTTTGCCGGCTTACTATATACAAGATTACGAACCCTTATTTTCTTGTATAGATACCCCTGAGTGGGAAGAAGCACGAGAATCGTATACACTGATTCCCCATGCTGTCCGGTTTGCCAAAACCAACTGGTTATGTCATATTGTCGATCGCAATCATGCCGTTAAGGTTCACAAAGTCCAAGCCAGCATCGATCATCAAGTTTACTACCCTCATTTAAAGAGTGAAAACTCTCGTATAGAGATTTCTATGATGGTAAGATTCACCACCGCCAGACGCGCTCCCCGTCGCACATTAGCTGTCGCTAAAATTTTATCAGAATTGTTTCCAAATCAAGTGCATTTTACCATCTTTGGCTCTGACCGGAGTCTGATTGAATCTGCTGGGATACCGATTCCAGAAAATACTACTATCTTTCCTCATTTGAGTCGCTCCGAAGTGGCTGCCCTGCTGCGGAACTCAGATATATTTCTAGATTTTTCTGATTTCCAGGCTTTTGGGCGTACAGCTATAGAAGCAATGGCTTCTGGCTGCATTCCAGTTGTCCCTGATAAAGGAGGAACCGATGAATTTGCTATCCCGGATTTTAACTCTGTCGTCGTTGACACAACCTCGATTGAGGAGTGCATTAAGGGTATTGGCAAACTGATCCAAGCCGATCGCAATGTGTTATTGCAACTCAAGTTAAATGCTATTGAAACAGCAGCAAAATATTCACCCAAACGTGCTGCTTTGAGCATTTACAATCTTTTCTACAATCAGCTCCTTCAACTTGCGTCATAGCAAATAATATGAAATATGCCGGAACCTGACTCGGTTCAAGAGTATAGACAGAAAAAAGAGGGATTGCTAGCTCATGCTTTCACATAATTACATGATAATTTAGGAGTTAAAAACCTTGCAGACGTTACACACCAAGCAAATATTAAAAGATTTAATATCCGAAACAACTCACGAGCCTAAGCAGATTCGAGTTTTAATTATAGACGGTGGCAGACATCGAATTTATTCTGGATATGGTCATGTAGCCCAGAGTTTGGCTATAGCGCTTGCGCGCAACCCACGATTTCAAGTTCAGATTCTTGACAACAATAAACAATGGGAGTATGAAGGTATTTATCAAGAAGAACTAAAATCGATAGAGTGTGCTACAAATTTAGACAATTGCGATTTAATTTTACAAATAGGGCCTCCTCAAAGCTTCAAAAAATACCAAAAACCATGTATGTTTTTTACTCTTTGCGATCAGTCCGACTTGGACGAGCAAGACATCAAAGCAATGAAAGAAGTTGATGCTATTATTACTGCCTCTCGTAGTGGATTATATGTATTCAAAAAATATTTTTCTAAAGTTTACGTTACCCCTCTACCAGTCGATTCTCAAATATTTAAACCAGTACCAAGATGGCGCTCTGAAGGGTCAGATTGTTTTAGTTTTATATTTGTAGGAAGCTTCAGTTTTAGAAAGGGAGTTGATTTACTTGTTGAGGCATTTTTTAAAGAGTTTTCCTGGGAAGAAGTAAACTTACATCTCCACTGTCCGGGGGATAAAGCTGATGAAATCGGTAACTTCTTAATTAAGAAAAGCCAAGAACACAAGAAGCCTCCTATGTGTTCATTTAGTACGAAATCTCTTCATCCAGCATGGGTGAATCGATTTTATAATAGAGCGGATGCCTTTGTTTCTTTCACCCGAGGAGAAGGTTGGGGTTTACCTATAGCGGAAGCAATGCTGTGTGGCTTGCCAGTCATTGCTCCCTTATCCACATCAATGCTTGATTACTTAACAAGCGATGTGGCATTTTGCCTGCCAACAAAAGAAAAATTAGTTTCAGAGATTTCCGCTCCTTTTGGTCAGAACTTTAAAGCTTCCCATAGTGGAAGTTACTACGAAATTGATTTGCAGGAAGCTAGAAAATGTTTGAGAGATGTCTGGTCTAACAAGGATCGGGCAACCGAGATTGGAAAGAAAGGTCGCGCTCACATGAACGAAAACTTTTCATTTGAGCGATTTTCTCATTGTTTGCATGAAGCAATTGTAGATTTTACGAATAGTATTGCCACTTACGTCTAGTAAGGTACGCATTACACACCTACCGATAGAGTCGGGAGGATAAGTCCTAATTCTTTCCAGTTTAGTTGAGAAACTGATAACCGTATCCCTAAAATGTTGAGGTATCACCGTGAATGCACAAGATAGTTCGTTGATTTTCCATATCCCTAACGATAAAAGCCCCAAAAAACTGGAAATTGGTGCTGGTTCTAAGCCACAACCAGGCTACATACACCACGATATTCGTCCTCTCGATGATATCGAAATAGTCTGCGACGCCAAAAAGTTTCCCGAACAATTTTACGAGCAATTTGATGAAGTTTTTGCTTCCCATATTCTCGAACATTTCAACCGATTTGAAGTAAAAAATGTACTGAAAGAATGGAGTAAATTAGTGCGTGTAGGAGGCATTATTGATATTGTTGTTCCTGATGTTCGGGAGATGTGTCAGCAACTTGTTGAAGGTCATATTGATTTAGAGTTTTTCAACTATCTAATGTTTGGAGGTAATGATTATGAGTACAACGTTCATAAATATGGATTTGATGCCGCCCTTCTGGGAAATATGCTGGAGCAACTAGGATTTGAAATCATTAGCTCCAAGAGCGGGCCTAAGTGGGCAGAAAGAAAACGGGATAGATACTGCCCTATGGTCAGATTGGTCGCCAAAAAGGTACGTCGCTAATCCTGCAATAACAGACGTAAAATAGCAGATTTCCGATCTAAACACTTGAAAAAAAACGAGGATAATCCCATGAATATTGATAGCAAAAGCATAGTTGATTCATCAGTCGATCTGGAGTCATTTAATTTTGCAGGTCATACTCTAAAATATTTTTACCACAGAGGAAATTGTGGCTTTCCTCCAGAACCCAGAACAGAGCGGACTGTAGAGTTATCCATTGTAGATAAATGGCTTTCTTTGGCAGGTGAAAATGTTTGGGAAATTGGAGCTGTTTCTTGTAATTATTGGAGACCGATTCGAGTAGAAAAAATTATCGATCCTTACGACAAACATCCCAGCGTAACTGATAAACTGTCAATCATGAATGTGAATTTGAAGGGTAGAAAAGTTTTGTCTGTTTCCACAATTGAACATATAGGTAAATTTCCTCAACCCGGAAATGAAGAAACACCTGAGACTGTTCTTAAAGCTTTGGATAAACTTTTCGAGGAATCTCCTTGCTTTTTGATAACTTATCCACCAATGTATAACTTGATTCTTGATAATCGAGTGTTTAATGGCAGTTTACCAGGAGATGTCAAAATCAGATTTATAGTTCGCCAACCCGATCAAACTTGGCAAGAAGTATTCAATCCAGAAGAAGCAAAACGACCCTATGGCAAGACTCGCAGATCTGATGGAAGCAGTGCGGGATCTGATGCTATTGTTATGTTAGAAAGGGGTAATTTATTGTAATTCAAAACCGCTCCCAAACCATTGCAATAAAATTCACTAATCGTTCATAAGGAGTACAACATGGGCCTGCGACGTCAAAAACCATTATCCCCCTCTCAAAAACCCATAGTGTCATCCCCAAAACCATTAGGGTTATCCGACCCATATCAGTTCAAAGGTTTGGGAGCCACTCCTTTTACTAAAAGAGATATTAAGTGGACGCCATTCACAGCAATACTTGCTGCTATTTTTGTAGGTGGCCCTTATGTTGTGGCAATTGTGTGGACAGTTTCCTCTGGTTTAAATTTCTTGGCAGGTATACTGGTAGTAGCAGTTATAGTGATTGCAATACTATTTTTTTTGATGTTTTATTTAACTAGATTATGACTGGAATTAATGCTAAATCTAGTTAAAATTTTGAGTCGATGAAACGCAGATGACTGAGATTGCCATCTGCGTTCATCTCCGGTTAAACTCAAATCTCTAATTACCCCGAAACTCCGACTTAGCCGTCGATTTTAGAGAATTAGCCGCATCTGCCAAATTCTGTGCTATCGCCTACTGCGCGTCCATAAACACGCCAGCCGTATGGTGTCCGGGCATCCCCGAAATCGAGTCGCCCGGATGGGTACCCCTGACAGGTGTAGGTTTTTTACAATTAGGAGGAATTACAGGCATAAAATTCATCTACAGGGGTATCAGGGAAAGAGCTCCAACGCTCAAGATGAATCGTTCGATTCTTGAGTAAATCAGCCATCAGGGTCAGCAAACCAAGGACAAAGCAAGAAAGCCGACGCTGTTTTTTCATGGTCATGGGCTGACTGTTGGCAATATGTCCAGGGGGAAGTTGTTCAAGATTGGAGGTAGGCGATGGATGTTCGGCAGCACCACCAAGTATCACCATCCATCAAGTGGCAACAGCCAGCACTAACCACATTCGTTCGGCTCGTTGTGGATCGAGTAAACGGGTATTCTGCCATTGCCAACCATCAGATTTGAGATCGCGGTAAACACATTCGGTACAAGAACGTAGTCCATACCAGAGAACGTTTGCTTCCTCCGGTTTGAGGTCTGTCAGAATCAACCACGGGTCCTTGTAGCCTAAATCCCAACGAGCTAGCAGTGTACAAGACAGAGGGTTAGTTTTAAAGCAAAGCACCTCCCCAGACCATGATTGTCCACCTTGACGAACCAGATGTGCCAGTGGCTGCCATGTCTGTTGAGATGGCAGACGATAAGTTCCTTGATGGTTGATACGTAGAAATGGATGCCAGCCCACACTTTCAATAAATTGATAAAGCCAATCAGCATACAATCCTCGGTCAGCCGCAACGATCACCCTAAAGTTAGTGGGAATCACACCTTGAACCCGAGAAATCAGTTTTTGCCTGCGGAGGTTTCCAACTTCCGGGCTCTGTGGCTCTGACAATACACGCCCGCTATAGGAATTCCCGACCCACCCAATAAGATGTTCATCGACAGAACTGTAAATTTATCCCCGATGCTAGTGGCATCCAATGCCAAGGCAATGTCCTCAACATTTTTTGGCAGTAAACTTAGCACCCACAACAGTAATGGAGCAAAACAACTACTCACATCGAAATCACGACGATGAAGTCCTTTTTTAGCTGGGGCTTCTTGATACCATTCTTTTAATCGCTGACGGACTGTATTCGGCTTTTCTTCGTTAATGTCAGCGATCAACTGCGAAACTTGGGTTAAACTGCTGGATTTGGTCATCACTACGCCAAAACTCCAAGTCGCTAACCCAATCGCTTGAGGTATTGACAGGTGAGCCATTTGTTTGGAGACAATACATGACCAATCCAAGAGATGCTTATTTTTCAGCATTGAGGTTTTTCCCGCAGCCACGTGTTTCGTTGAATCACCCTTATTTTCGCCTGGTTTAATTGATTTTATACTACCCCCTCGTAAAAAACCTACACCTGTCAGGATGGGTACCCGCCCCCGTGAGATACAAGCCCTCGATCGGCGTTTTGTAATTACCCAATTCCGGTAAAGGGCGGCAAAAAATCATCTGATCCAGCGTTAGGTCAACGTGGTAATAATTTCCCTTCCAAACACCCAAACGCTATCCCAATTCTGCCGGGCTTTTCACCCCGCAGCCAATAGACCTCTTGCGAAAGTCTTAGGCGATCGCTAGTTTGTCTTCAAAGAAAGTTCATAATTATAAATACCAGCGATCAAATTAAATCTTAATCCGAAGCGTTTTCTTCGATTCCGATACCTTGATGAAAGTATTCTAAATATATTTAGGGCTTGCTGAATAAGCCTAAAACCCTTACCTGAAAAGACTTTGACTCGCGAGCGGCGCGGATCAAGTGTAAGACTATGAGCTAAAATTAGTCAAAAGCCATGCAGAGTAAGTAGTAGGACACAATTAATTACCCAAAATACCGCCTAAAAACCTTGCCTCTTCAAAAGGCTTGATGTAATTAA
>NZ_JAUBRJ010000177.1:0-1488 GCF_036701805.1 Microcoleus sp. N3A4 | reverse complement strand
CAATACGGTTCAGTTAAGGCTATGCAGTGCTTAAAACAATAAATACAGGAGGATTCATTATGATTCCAGTACCTCTGTGTTTAACTTGTTTAGACCGAAATTTTGAGACAGGTTTTTTCACGACTCTGGGGTTGTTTCTCTGAACCCTTTCAGGTAGAACTTGATCGAGAATCTCCAAAGTTAACCAATTAAAAAAAAAGGAACTTCCTGTGGTTGTAACCGCTGAAATTTTGGGAGAGCGCGACGAATAACTCGTAGTGTTCCAGTAAAAGAAAGACGCAATGGTGAAACACATGCGCTGCTTGCTGCTTGAAAAATTAATGACCTTACAGCTCTTCGGTCCTAGTAGTAAACCATAAATTTCTTGTACCACCTCAAGAGGCTTTTGAGAACGAATATGAGTTTTTCGTCCTAATAAATGTACTTTCAGTTCATCAATCGTATTCTCAACTTCCCAACGTTGATGATATTCACAGGCAAGGAACTGGGCAGGAAATTTTTCCGCGTCCAACAAGCTGGTAATTAAACGATATCTAATTTGTGCTTCGGGGCGTTCTGGATGCTCAATTGTGTACTCAATTACTCTTACTTGTATTGGCTTAAATCCTTTTTTTCTTAACTTGCCAGATGGATAAATCCAACTTAAATATGAACCATCATCTAGTTGTGTTTCGTTTAAGAATTTAACGTTGGATGGAATTCGCCCCAAATACTCACAACCTTTACTGAATGTGGCTTCTACCATCGCGTAAGAATGTAAACCTCTATCCCACATCAATAACATTCCCTCTGCCACTGAGCGTAACAATTTTAACGCTCTTACTCTTTCTCCTATTTTATATGGACACATTAAGGCATCAAATATTAAATGTGTTCCTGCCTCTACTAAAATCACTAATCTAGCTTTGGGGAACGCCGCTCTCGTACCCGGACGGCTACCTGGACGACCAAAAACTCTGGCATTTTCATCACTATCTGGGAGGTCTAAGCAGGTTCCGTCTATCACTACGACTCTGAGTTCGTTGATAAAAGCTCCTACTGTTTCAACTGTAGCCATTGGTCGTACTAAGGAATGAAACAACTGTCTCATCACGCCCGCTCCTAATCTTTGTCTGGCTTGAGTAATTGCCGATTTACAGGGAAATCGCCAATATTTACCAATTTTTATCCATGCTTCATTAAGACCATCAATTAAATTTTTTAAGACATCCCGCATTGAATCTTTTGACCACAGACTCATGGCGATTACCAGACACACTACCAGTTGTGCTGGCAGGACACGATGACGTTTCTCTTCAACATTTGTTTTCGCAATAGCTTGTTCGATGGCACTTGCTGGAATTGCTATCTCTATGGCCTTGAATATCTCCTTACTTGGGATTTTGGGAGATACTAATGAGAATTCTTTGAGATGCACGTTAACTTGCTCTCCTTTTGTGGACACCATACCTAATTTACCACGGTTTGAGCCTTAACTGAACCGTATTG
>NZ_JAUBRJ010000176.1:0-1493 GCF_036701805.1 Microcoleus sp. N3A4 | reverse complement strand
AAATGAATTTTACTTTTTTTAAACAAGTTAAAATCGTGGCAATGCCCTGGTCCAAAAGCAGTGCAAATAATTTCTCTGGTCTCTTGATTAATTACCAATTGAGTTTTTAGAGTATGATATTTCTTCTTGCCCGAGTAATATCTCTTCTGTTTTTTTTTAGGTCGTTCAATAGCGGTTTCTGTGACATCCATCACCACGATTTCAGGATAATCAGAGTCTTTGAGTAATGCCTTTTTACCCGGAATACGAAACTTTCCCGTTTTCATTAAAGTTGATTCAATGTTAGTTACAATTCGGCAAATCGTTGATTCGGATACTCCCCAATTTGTCCCCATATGAAAATAGGTTCGATATTCTCGCCAATATTAATCGGCCACTAAAACTTGTTCTTCAAGAGTTAAGGCGATCAAGGCGTCCTCGTTTATCTTGAGGGTTTTCTAGCCGGAATTGTTCGCTTGGTGTTAACCATTTCTTTAAACGTTTGAATCTGGATACCAAATCTCCGTTTAAATTGCTCCGGTTTTAAATTTTGATAAAATCGATTGTTCATGATTGATTTATTGTGTAACTACAAAATACCTTTTTAGCATTTTATGCTGTTTTTAGCAAAATGTCCTAAAAATTAGCTATAACCTGCAATCTGCTCCACTTAAGCCAAACCCTTGATTATAGCATAAAATTATTTTGCAAGAGGTCTATTATATTCAGGGCTATTTCATTCTAAACAGCTTCTTCAAAACGTCTAGACCATAGCCCGCGAGCCGTTGTGCCTGTGCCATATTTGTTTCTCCAGCTTCTCGATAAAGATTGAGTGCTAAATTACGAGCAATTGCAAAAATGGCCGGGAGCTCGCCGACTCGAACTCTAGAAGCATCTTCTACGCCGGGTCACATCTCGGACATAGTGGACCTTATTTTCAACGCCCCAGTAATCGCGAATTCTAGTTGCAAATTGTTCCACCGTTTCATCCAATGAACTAATGTAGTACCTGGTTTCAGGCTTCTTAATTTGAATATATTCACCTTTTAACAGGTGTCGATAACTCGTGACTCGAATGATACTTCGTAGTCCGGCCCAGTCTTCGCTCTCCGATAGTCCATGCCAGCCTGTCCACAAACTCACACTTCGTCGTTCCACTCGTCCGTGGCCCGTTTCAACGGTATTAATATGGGATTCTGATTGAAATTTCTCCTTAATTTGCTTATGAAAATGGCTATGATTCCCTTTTAAGGCACCGAGATAGTCATTCCCAGACTCAATAATTAGCTCACAAGTTTTTTTTGAGTATTCAAGGCATCGAAGGCAAAAACGACTCCCCGTTGGGCCAAGGCTTCCAAAACGGGTGGAATCGCTTTGATTTCATTGGTTTTACAATCCACTTGTTGGGGAGTTAAAATCAGTCCTCGTTCGACCAAGTAAGTAGTTAAGCAAAATTAATTACATAATTATCTCCAAATTCTTTAAGAATTCTTTCTACAGATGAAACAAGAGAT
>NZ_JAUBRJ010000089.1:0-28887 GCF_036701805.1 Microcoleus sp. N3A4 | reverse complement strand
TCCGCTCAAAGTAAAAGTGAAGGGGGAGGGACTTGAAGCCTCCCATGCCTATAAATGACTATACTTTTACCAGCTATAACTGAGCGTTAACTTGCAAATGCAGAACACCCGATCTAACCCAAAACTACCGCCTATTTTGTGTTGTGTCACATTCTACTCAAGCAAATTATCAAGATTTTCCTGTGTCTGCGACTTGCCGTATAGTATCATTTATAGTTCTGGACGATCGGACCTCTTGCATGAATTTTTAGATTGATAGATCGACCGCAGATAAAAGGCAGATAAACACAGATCGACGCAGATGCCTATCAAGATAGTTTATGACTTTTGCAATCTTGTCGATCGCCCATATAGCCCGCAAATAAAAAGTTTTCGGGAGTCGCCCAACTTTTGAACCTGCGATCGAGTTCAGAATTGAACCCTTGTGGAACGGTAAAGTGTGCCGCAGACGATGCAAGCCACAAGAGTGGCATACCTCACCAAACGCCGATCGCCTTTGCCGCCAACCCGTCTAATTCATGCGTTCCGGTGCAGCGATTTGTTCGGCTGCCGACAGGCTTCACAGTTTTTTCTGCCAACAAGCCAGAATTGTGATAACCTCATAAATGTGCAAAAATCGGTTCCAACAAAAAGCAAGCGTTGGAAGAAACGGGGAAAGTCCGGTGTAACTCCGGCGCTGTCCCGCAACTGTGATGAGATTATAGAGTCTCTCAGTCAGAAGGCCCGCCGATCGCAAACCTGTTCTTTTTCGTCTACGAGGCATAGATGATGGTTAATTCAGCATTCTCAAAATTGATCTGTGATGGCGATCGATCTATTGACTTAGAACGATATAGATTAGATTTCGCTGATTCCTGATAGATTTTCAATCAGGTAATAGTTTTTTCGTGACTGTGAATACTAGACGATCGTCCACCAATCGCTAAATATTTCGCTGTAGTCTGTCGCTACTTTACGAGCAAATCATCATACTTTGTAAGGGTTTTAACTCAGCCTCAGTATATTTTTGCTGTCAATTTTCACAAATTTAATCATTGAAGTTAAGTTGAGTTATGACGATTCTAGCTGAGACATTGGAATATCCTCGGATTGGTAAAAACCGGGAAGTCAAGAAAGCCCTGGAAGCATTTTCGATTGGGAAATTAGAGACAGATGCTTTATTGCAGACTGTTCCCGCGCTGAAAAATATGGTGAAATATGCTAAAGTGTTGCGTGAGGAAGCCGATGCGAGTTGAAGATAACAAGCGGCAAGGTAGCTTTGGGTATTGGCAGAATCTGTTCGTACACCAAAATATGCTGACCATTGGATACACAGCTTGGAATGGATTTTTAACCGTCGGTCGAGGTATGGTGGTTTGTGATGTAAATCTGCCCGTCAATACCCCTGTAAATTGGCAAGTTGATACGGTTCGGTATCACTTGCAATTTATCACTGAATTATCAGTCGCTGATTATCTGCAACGACGGTCAATAGAGTCATCCGCTATCTCAAATTTGCTTCAAATCATTGCGACATACAATCCCACCCAAGAAATTATTATTTTGCTAACAGGTGACGGTCAAATAGAAATCGATTTGCTGCAACGTTTAGCAATTCCTCCTGCTGCTTGTTACGAGCAAGTACGTCTACGCTGGGATGAATTTCAGCTTTTCGAGACAACCCAAAGGAGGAGCTAATGAACTCAATATTATCAGCAGGTTTGTAAAGCACGGGCTGAATTTCAACCACAATTGACCCAATTACCTGCAACAAAACAATGCCAAAAATAGCCACCATCTCCTGATGCTAAGCTAAGCACTTATCCACACACCACAGACATACTGAATGAAAAGCGCGATCGCCAAGTCGGATTTTGTGCTAACTCCTTATATGAAGAGCAACAATTTCAAAGCTACTTGCCAAATACTCAATACAGTGATTCCTTATACATTATTATGGTTTTTAGCATTTAAAGCGGCTGCCATTTCTGTATTCCTTCTTCCGCCGATAATGGTGTTGATGACACTTTTTTCAGGACGTTGTTTCTCTTTGATGCACGATTGCGGGCACTATTCTCTTTTTAGTTCCAAAAAAGTCAATCGCATAGTGGGTTTTCTGCTAGGTATTATCAATGCGATTCCTCAGTACCCCTGGTCGAGGGGACACGCTTATCACCACAAACATAATGGTAATTGGGATATGTATCGAGGCCCTTCGGCGTTGATATCCACCGAACAATTTGCGGCGCTAAGTCCATTTAGTCAAAAGATGTATCAGTTACTCAGACACCCGTTGATGCTGTTTCCCGGTGGTTTTTACTATCTAATTATTAAGCCGAGATTCGCGCTGCTATTGGGAATTAGTGGTTTTATCGGACATATTTTTGCTGGTCTCAATCAAGATTTTGGCATGGGTTTATCTGCAATCATTGCTTCTTATAAATCCAAACATTGGTATACCACGGCTGAGTTTTGGGATTTACTCTTCAACAATATTTGTGTTGTTGGTAGCTGGATTTATCTCAGCAACTTACTAGGCTTTGGCTTTTTCTGGAGTGTTTACTCAATTGTCATGACCTGTTCGGCAGCGATATTTATCTGCATTTTCTTTGTCCAGCATAATTTTGAGGGTTCTTATGCTCATAAAGCAGAGGGTTGGGACTATCTTATGGGCGCAATTGAAGGCAGTAGTTACCTAAAATTACCAACTATTCTCAATTGGTTTTCGGCTGATATTGCTTACCACAATATTCATCATCTCTCGGAGCGAATACCTAACTACAATCTTCATGCTTGTCACAAGGCTAATATTCACCTGCTTGCTAATTCAAAAATACTGACAATTCGCGATATTCCTGACTGCTTCAAATTCATTCTTTGGGATGCTGCTTCCGATAGTCTGCAATCGATTGAATTATTTCAAAAACCAGAAAATCAATTCAGCCATGTAGCTAATTAAAACCGGATTGCAATAAATTTCGGTGTTTTTCGATCGCCCAAATGCTATAATTAGGGGTGCAGCTAGCGGGATAAATTTCAACCGGAACTTTCCGAGTTAAGTAGGTGGTTACAAATAAACATTAGATGGGTGGGGCGGGTTTTGCATTCCTCTACTCGCTTGTGTCTCGCGATCGTTAGCTAAATCCGCCCCTACAAAAGACTGTGTTTTTATGTGCTTGCCTGCTTACCTACACGAAAAAAATGTTAAAAACTTATCTACATCGAAGTGGAAAAATCCCAACAGCAATTCACCCATTTGAGAAAGCAGCTATGGCAACTCAATTAATTGAGCAAAAACAAGAAGCATTTTGGTTTTATCGTTTAGTTTCAGTTGCTTGCAATCATGCACTCGCCCGACTTGGATCGGGAATTTCAGCCTACATTCTGCTCTGGAGAGAAGGTAAAAAATGAATTTATTTTTTGTTGTAATTGGACTTCTGTTTGCACTACTGGCGATCGCCATTGCGGTCTATCTAATCACGGCTCGCCCTTATCAATCATCTAACTCTGTGGCCAATTCCTACGACGATTGGACGGAAGACGGCATTCTGGAATATTACTGGGGCGAACATATCCACTTAGGTCATTACGGTTCGCCGCCACAGCGGAAAGATTTCCTCACAGCCAAATCCGATTTTGTGCATGAAATGGTGCGCTGGGGAGGCTTAGATCGATTACCTGCTGGCACTACTGTTCTAGATGTTGGCTGTGGAATTGGGGGAAGCAGCCGCATTCTGGCACGGGATTATCGGTTCGCAGTCACTGGAATTACTATCAGCCCGCAACAAGTTAAACGCGCTCAAGAATTAACTCCCCCAGAACTCGATCTGCAGTTTCGGCTGGATGATGCTATGGCACTTTCGTTTCCAGATGCGAGTTTTGATGTGGTTTGGTCGATCGAAGCTGGGCCCCATATGCCAGATAAAGCTGTTTTCGCCAAAGAGTTGATGAGGGTGCTCAAGCCTGGTGGCGTACTGGTTGTGGCTGACTGGAATCAAAGAGACGATCGCGAAATCCCGCTCAATTTTTGGGAGAAACCAGTAATGCAGCAACTCCTGGATCAGTGGTCGCATCCGGCTTTCTCAAGCATTGAGGGCTTTTCAGAACTTTTAGAAGAAACGGGGTTTGTGGAGGGCGCTGTAACCACCGCAGATTGGACGCAAGAAACCCTTCCTTCCTGGATAGATTCTATCTGGCAAGGTATCGCTAGACCTGCAGGATTAGTAAGTTTTGGTGTATCGGGTTTCATCAAGTCTCTGCGAGAAGTACCGACTCTTTTACTAATGCGATTAGCCTTTGGTGCGGGGCTTTGTCGCTTTGGGATGTTCCGCGCACTCCGAGCAAATTCGGCGGCAGAATTAAAAGCAGCAAGTTCTACTAAAACGATGACGGGTGTTTAGCGATGGTTTGAAAGCATTGTTGACAATCAAAAACTGTCATAAGTGTCGATCGGCGGACATGATATGATTCCCGATCTTGTAGGTGCGTCAGCCTCTTTAAATCTTTGGGATAACTGTAAAAATACAGGAGGTAGACGCACCTTACAATAAGTTGAATATGAGCTAGATCATAGAAAGATTTAGGATAATTTGGCAAGCTGAGAGTAAGATTAAATAGGAGGTCAATTTAATGACCGATACTGCTCTCAATTTAAAGAATGCACCGGGACATGAAGTGCTGGCAGCGGCTGGCAAGAAAATGCTGAGGCCGGGGGGACAATTTGCTACGGAACAGTTATTTGAATGGGCGGATTTTCAGCCAGGGGAGACTGTTTTGGAGTTGGCTGCTAGTTTTGGATATAGTTCGATCGCCCTTGCTGAACGTTTTGGCGTAAAAGTAGTGGGAGTTGAGAAAAATCCCGACAGTGTGGCCCGCGCTCGTGCTAATGTTGCAGCAGCCGGTTTGAGCGATCGAGTGGAAATTGTGGAAGGAGATATTTGGCACTTGGATCGGATTTCCCAACAGTTTGATTGGGTGTTGGCTGAAGCTATCCTGACAATGCAGTCGCCGTCGGGGAAAGCTAAAATTGTATCGGGAATTTGCGATCGGCTAAAGCCCGGGGGCAAGTTTCTCTCTCACGAATTGTTAGCGAGAAACCGAGAATCTGAAATTCACAAAGCTTTATCGGAAGTGATTCGGGTTAATTCAACGCCTTTGTCTGAGTCGGGCTGGATTGCTGTTTGCCAAAACGCGGGTTTGCAAGTAGAAAAGTGTCAAACCGGGGCGATGGGACTCCTCAACTTGCGGCGCATGGTTGAAGATGAAGGGTTTGTGGGTACTGTGCGGATTTTGTGGAATATATTAAGCCGATCGCAAATTCGCGATCGCATATTAGCAATGCGTCGAGTTTTTCAGCATTATCAACAGGATCTAGGCTACATCGTTATCTCTGCAAAAAAACAATCTTAACGAAGTCAATCGATTTTCGATTTTCGATTTTCGATTGAAGAAAGTGAAGCCACCGATAAACCCGGGGGCTTGTGACCAAATTAATTGAGTGTCAAAAACTATGACTGCTACTCTTTTACAGCTACAATCTTCAGCAATCCAACTCCGAGACGCAATTGAATATCCCGCCGGAGTGCTGAACAAAATTTTATTCAAAGACAATAATTGTCAGTACAGTTTATTTTGTCTGGCCGCAGGAACGGAAATTTCCGAACACACTTCGTCACGTAATGCCACAGTTAATGTGCTTGAAGGAAAGGGTATTTTGACTCTGGAAGGCAAGGATATTGTTTTAGAACCGGGGATGTTTGTTTTCATGCCCGCTAAAGCTATTCACGCTTTGAAAGCTGAAGAAAATTTGGCGTTTATCTTGACACTTTCTGAAGTCAATTAATTCCCGCAATATTGCTGTAGGGGCAAGTTTGACCAACCCTAATTGCCTAAAATCAATAATCTCATAAATCCGCCCCGATTCACTGTCGGGGGCGGGTTTATATAGATAGTGAGTTGCAGTCAAATATTGTTTGTGAAACCCGCCCCAATAATACAGCATATTCGGTGGTTCGTGAAGTACACTATAAAGCTATATTGTGCGGTACGTGTTATGTAGGGTGCGTCGCTGCGGAGCAGGTTCAATGGAACTTGCAGATTGATGCGTGGCGACGCACCTTACTTACGACTCTTATTGTGTGTACCGCATATACATGGAATATGCTGTAATTGGGGTTTTAACATTTAGTCTATTTCTTCTCCCGAGGCGATATCTTCCAATTTTTTCCAGTCTAATACAATAATTTTACCGCCTCGACTGTAGGATACAAACGGCTTGAGTTTCTTAAACAGCCGCACGCATTCTTCGTAGGTAATCCCAATGCTGCGAGCAATTTGATAATAGGGAAAACGTTTTTCTAAAAATACATTATTATCCTTAATCTTTGTGCCTTCTTCAAGACAAAAATAATGAATAAATCGGGCCAAACGGACGATCGCCCTTTCCGACACCAAACCGTGCACAGTCTCGTGCAGTTGCTGCAACCGCTGGTTGAAAACCGCCAATATTCGCAAAGCAATCTCGGGATTTTCCCGAATTGCTGCTAGCAAAACTTCCCGTTCTGTGGTAAGAACTTGCACGTCAGTTTCTGCCGTCACCGTTGCGGGGGCAATGCCGTTGCCTAGCAAAGCAGGTGCAGCAAAAATATCTCCCTGAAATAAAGTGCGGAGAATTGTTTCTTTGCCCGCCGCTGCTGTTTTTGCAACCCGCAGAGAACCGCTCAAAAGAGTGTATAATTTTTCGGGGATGCGATCGCCCTCATACATCACAACTTCTCCCTGTCGGTACGTCCGAATTGCTGTATGTTCTTGCAATCGCTCTAATTCAGTTCGGTTTAAGCTGGCAAATATCCCAATTTGAGCCAGTTGCTCAACAGTTGCTTTCATACATTTAACTCTACGCGAGCCGAGTCCATTGAGAATATAGTAACGGTGAATTCAGAATATATCGAGACAAGCAAAGCCATCTATGAAAATGCAGAACCAGAATATCGGCAGCATTATTTTGATGAGATAGCTGGCGGATTTGTGCTAATTCACCAACAACACAATCTTAATAATTCGGAAAGTTTTGTCGCTGAAGTTTTGGCTAAAATAGGAAAGAGAGTTACACTGTTGAGCGAAAAAGCAGCAGAGGGTTTGAGAACGCCCGATGCTGAGATAGACGGTCAGATTTGCGAATTTAAGGAGTTAACAGAATCTACGAGGAACATCAGATATCGAGTTCAAGAAGGAATCAGCAGGGCAAAAAGTCAAGGTGCATCAGTAGTTATTTTTCACATCAACCGAGAAAATTACGATGTCTGGAAAATCAACGCTGGCATGAAACAAGGTCTGTTTTGGGATACCCAAAACCAGATTCAACAAATAATTTTTGTTGCCAAGAGCAAACAAATTCAAATCATTACAAGGGAAGACTGGCAAAATGGAAGACCATTTCAGCGAATTTAAAGAAATTGTAGAGTGCGGGTTGAAAAATAATATGCCGCGAGATGCTAAACTAATTACTCTAGGGCAAATTTTATATGCTGTTACCCGCGACGATCTAACTATCAAAGAAGGTTGGCTGCTTGAAGAGATGATGGGAGGCAGACAACAGTGGGAAGAAGCACTTGAATACAGTATTTTTGGCTATCCAGTAGATACGGCAACGCCACCTTTAGACAAGCCTCTAATTATCGCAGGCAAAACTTTTCATTCTCGCTTGATGACGGGGACGGGAAAATATCGCAGCATTGCAGAAATGCAGCAAAGTGTCAACGCTAGCAGGTGCGAAATTGTTACCGTCGCGGTGCGGCGAGTGCAAACAAATGCTCCGGGGCATGAAGGATTGGCAGAGGCTCTGGATTGGACTAAAATTTGGATGCTGCCAAATACTGCCGGTTGTCAAACTGCGGATGAGGCTATTAGAGTAGCTCGTTTGGGCCGGGAAATGGCGAAACTTTTAGGGCAAGAAGACAATAATTTTGTCAAATTAGAAGTGATTCCCGATGCTAAATATTTGCTGCCAGATCCGATCGGCACTTTGGAAGCAGCAGAAAAATTAGTTAAAGAAGGTTTTGCCGTTTTGCCTTACATCAATGCCGATCCCCTGCTGGCAAAACGCCTAGAAGAAGTCGGTTGTGCGACAGTCATGCCTTTAGGTTCGCCCATAGGTTCGGGACAAGGGATCAACAATGCCGCCAACATTCAAATAATTATTGACACGGTGAATATTCCTGTGGTAGTCGATGCGGGGATCGGAACGCCCAGCGAAGCTGCCCGAGCAATGGAAATGGGAGCCGATGCACTGTTGATTAATTCGGCGATCGCCAATGCCCAAAATTCCCCCGCAATGGCAAAAGCAATGGGAATGGCAGCAGAAGCGGGGCGGATCGCGTACTTAGCAGGTAGGATGCCCGTCAAGGATTATGCGATCGCCTCTTCCCCCCAAACAGGTACTGTCACCTCAAAATAAATTCCCGAATTTTCCTGGGCGCTTTTTTGGTACAGTTGTAAACATCAAAAATATTAAGGATTGTGACTGATGCCTTACATCAAAGATGACGATGGACGCCTGAACAACTTTGCTAAAGAGCCGAAGGTGTATGAAGCCGTACCTCCCAACAAAAATCAGCAACGCAACTACATCATCATGGGTATTGCAGCAGCTATGTTAGTGGCCGGTTTGGTGTTTGTGGCGGCCTCAGTCTGAAAACTGCCCTGACACTCAAAGCTGCTTCAAATCACAATTTAAAATAATTCTTCCACAAACCATGTTTTCCAACCAATGGAAACATGGTTTTTGTGTTTCAATACAAAGCAGGTAGTTGTGACAATCCTGAAGCGTACCGAGCGAGCTGGAAAGTTAAATAAGACAAACAGAAATTTGGGTTTTTCCTCTCTGCTGTCGGCTTCAGGGATTTGGGTTGCAATTAATCAGACGGGTTCGTCACAAACATAAAATTGCCAATAGAAAATCTACAATCCTTTGGTCATCATCGGTGCGATTGACTGCCTTCGGGGCTTAGTTGCGAGTTATGAGCGATCGAGATTTTAACTCTCAACTCTACAATTCAAAATCTACAATCTACAATCCAAAATCTACAATCAAAAATCAAAAATCGGCTGACCGTGATGTCTATTCCTTCCCAAAAAGTTTCTAGCTCGAACAAGCTGATCTACCAACGCTTGAAACAGGCGATCGACCTCAATTTACGCCGTCAAATTTTTATTGCCGCCTGCGACGACTTGTGCTTGCGGGACTGTCTGGCAGCCCGCTTGCAGACAGAATTAGGCTCAGAGAGCGCAGGCTCCCCGATCGACTACCCCCGATTTGTCAGTTTGGAACTCGACTTGAGCGATCCAAATCCTTGGGGTTCGATCGCCGCGTGGCTGACCCAACATCCACCGCCTCAAAACAGGGGCAGCTACAGCCCTTTGCCGGGATTTCAAATTCTCGGGGCAGAACACCTGACCAGGCACTCAGCAGCCGTGCAGTGGTCGTTCCTGAGCTATTTGAGGGACATCGAAGCACACCTGCAAATGTGCGAGTCTACTCTGTTGCTGTGGGTGTCGCGCCCCTGGCTGAGTTCGATCGAGCAGTCGGCCCCGGAATTTTGGCACTGGCGAACCGGAGTCTTTGAGTTTGAAGGCGAACCAACTCCAGCTAAGGGAGACTTCGGGCACTTTGAGGACTTCGATAACTCCGGAAACTTGGGAAACTTGCGGGACAAGGGAGACTCCGGCGACAAACTTTTAATATCTTCTTTGTCCGAACAATCCCCTACTCCCCACAAACAATTCCCAATTCCCGATTCCCAATTCCCGATTCCCGATTCTAAATCCGTCGAACTGGCAGATTTGGTGCTAGCAGCGGCCTCCTCTGAGGAATTGGAAGCAGAAAATAATGCCGAATCAGAGGACAATTTTCTGCCGCTGCAAGCCCTGCAATACATCGAACTGCTGCAAGAACATCAGTGCTGTTGCGAAGCATTGGCTTTGGCTTATCACAGTTTGGGAAATTACTACCGCGATCGCATTCTGGGCGGAGACGCTTCAGAGCAAAACCTGACAATCGCCATTCGCGCGATCGAACAAGTGATCGCGTACCTCGAACTCGACGCCAACTCGCAGCAAAATCCACCATTAACTGAGGAATGCGCCCTGCTGATTTCCGAATTGACACAAAATTTAACTCAGTACGCCCAACAGTCCTACAGCCTACCGCCAATTTCCGATCTGCTCAACGATCTCGGCACTTTCTACTGGATGCTGTCGCGCGATCGCACGCAGCATAACGCCTCAGATCCGGTATCCTGCCTCGAACGCAGCATCGCCCTCTACCTTGAAGGTTTGAACCGAACAGATGCCGAAACCGTACCCCAAACCCGCGTTAGATTAAACAAAAATTTGGGAATCGCCTCGGCAGATTTAGCCCGCTATCGAGACAAGACAGAGAACTTGCAGCAAGCAGTTGCAGCTTACCAACAAGCGCTGCTGGATCTAGACCCCGCCCTGGAACCCCAGCAGTACGCTGCTGCTCAGAATAATTTGGCGACAGCATACTGGAATTTAGCCCAAGACGGTGAGCCGATCGCATATCTCAAAAGCGCGATCGCAGCTTACGCCCAAGCCCTCTCCTGCTACAGTCCCGAACGAGAACCCCTCAACTATGCCGGAGTGCAAAACAACCTCGGTACCGCCTGCTGGAACCTCGCCCAGCACGAACCCTCAGAACCCCTGCTAGTTAGGGCGATTGAGGCCTACCGCGAAGCATTGAAATACCGCACCCGAGAATTAGTACCCGCAGCAGCAGCCGCCACCTACAACAATCTGGGTACCGCTTATTGGCATTTGGCGAAGTTTCAGCAGAAACAAGCCCGGACGGAATCATTGCAGCAGGCGATTACCGCCTACGAAGCCGCCTTGGATATCGCCGGAAAGCTCGATCGAACCCAACTTACATTTGACGCCTTGGCCGCCCGCAACAATCTCGGACTAGCCCACTATCAACTAGCCACAGACGCAGATTTCGGGGTCAACAAAGCCGCACAGACAAGCCATCTAGAAGCAGCACTGCACCACCAGTTGCAAGTGTGCGCCGCCGAATGGGGACAACATCTCAAGGACAAAGGGTTAACATATGGGGATAAACTCAACCTGCAAGCCCCAGCCAACTCCCAAGCTGCTGATTCGCGACAAACAGCATTGAGCTATATTGTCAAAACGATTAGAGCTTTCTATAGTGAATGTGGGCTGCCAGGCCAAAATTTAGCCTTATCCAAAGTTCCCGGAGATTTATTGCCTGAAATCTTGCGTAGGCTATAAATATGGCTATAACTATTAAAAGCTCAATTTTTTCGAGATTTGTATCCAGTTTTCTATTATTATGGCTGAATATTCTTGCCAAATTCTTCAAGCAAACTTGTGGTCATGGCCCCTGTAAAAATCCTTGTGGTTGATGACGACCCGGCAATCCGAAATTTAATTCACCGTTTTTTGAGCCAGCAAGGTTATCAAGTTGAGTCTGGCGAGGACGGTCAGACTGGTCTGGAATTATTTGAGCAACTCAATCCTGACTTAGTAGTTCTAGATGTAAATTTACCCGATACTACTGGCTACAAACTGTGTCAAGAAATGCAAAGACGCACGGGCGTGTTTGTGTTGATGCTGACCAGCCGAACCGATGAAGCTGACAAAATGAAAGGGTTTGCCGAAGGTGCTGACGACTACATTACTAAACCATTTAGTCTTGTAGAGATTGGAGCTCGGGTTGCAGCAATTTTGAAGCGCAAGCGCATTGTTACTCCCGCCGAACAACAAAGTCTTAGCTTTGGAGAGCTATTAATAGATCCGGTTCGCCGCGAGGTGATTATCGGCAGTCAGATAGTTGCTTTGACTGCTTTAGAATTTGACCTGCTGTACTGTTTGGCCAGCAAACCCGGTCGCGTGTGGAGGCGATCGGAATTGCTGCATGAAGTGTGGGACTACGAGTATGTAGGAGCCGATCGCGTGGTGGATGTCCATATCGGTCAAATTCGCCGCAAAATTGAACTAGATGCCAATCAAATGCCGATGATTCAAACCGTCCGGGGGGTGGGTTACAAGTTTGAGCCAACAACCTAGTACCATTCACCATTCTGTTCTAGGGGCGGGTTAACTAATATCTCTAATTCGCATACTCGATATTTGTAAACCCGCCCTCCCAACGCAATAATTCAGATCGGCGATCGAGTCTCTGATTGCTGGTTCTGCAAATATTCGCCCACTTCTCGCGCACGATCGAAACCCCTGCGAACGCAATCTCCCAAAGCCACTCCGCCAAAGTAGTTGCTGCACAAATACACCCCTGGCAAAGATTTTAAGCCCCGATCGATTTGTTCCATGCGATCGAAATGCCCCAAATTGTACTGAGGAATTGCCCGCTTCCACAGCTTCACCGTTAAAACTTTTGGCTGTGGCACATCTGGTTTCAGCAAAATCCGAGACAAATCTCGGTGCACCTCCCGAACGATTTCTTCTGAGTCGAGATTGCCAATTTCCGAGTCTGTTGCCCCGCCGATGTAACTGGTGAGAGTTTGCCAGCCCGCAGGCGCGCGATCGGGAAATAAACTCGATGTCCAAATCGTCCCGAGAGTGCGAATTCCCTGCCCCCTCGGAATTAAATTTCCAAAACCCACTAATTTACCCTTGACATCCGACTGCGGGTATGCTAATACAACGGAGGCAACCGTAGGATAAGTAAAAGCTTGTAAAGCGCTGCTAACTTCCGGTTGCAGAGGCTGCAACAACTCGGCTGTAACGTAAGCCGGCGTTGTCAAAACCACGGTGCGGGCCTCAACTTCTTGCTGTCCGTCGGGCGTCGAGAATACAGCAATGTAAGTTTCCCGTTCTGTGCGATCGAGGCGAGTCAATTGCCAGTTGAGTTTCACTCGATCGGCCAATTGAGCAGCGATCGCCTCTGGCAAAGCCTTCAACCCCCCTTTAAACGAACCCAACTCCCCCGGCCTAGTTTTAGGAACATTCGGGTCTGCGGGCATTTTCTTCGGCCTTTTCCTAGCAGAAAGCAGCGCCCCCGCCGCCAGCCCGCCACCCACATCAGCCATCTTCGTTACCCGCCCAAAAGCCGCCGCCGCGCTAAGTTGTTGCGGATCTCCGGCATAAACCCCAGAAACAAAAGGCCCCACCAACCGCTGCATCACTTCCGTACCGAGATGACGGCAGAAAAATTGAGAAACAGTTTCCTCGTCACCCTGCTGCGAAAGTCGATCGCCCATTGCCGGCGCGACAAACCCCAAAGCCCCGAACAGCGCCCGCAGTTTCCCCGGAAAACTCAGCAACTGAGACTGAATCATCGCCGGTGGAGTCATCGGCACCGGTTGCAGCTTATTTTGCCAATAAACAAAACGAGGCAATTTGCGATCGGCCAAAATCAACTCCTGCTTCAATCCCACATCCACCGCCAACTTCATCAATTCTGGCGTCGGCGAAAAACTGTTCGGGCCCTCCTCCCAGAGGAACCCCCCCGCTGTCACAGTGGTGATGTTCCCGCCCACACGTCCCTGACTCTCAGCGACTAAAATCTTCAGCGGCGATGCACTCGTTGCTTCCTTGTCAAGTGCGTGCGCCAAACTCAAACCGCTAATACCTGCACCCACAATTAATGTATCTAAAAGTTCCATATTACATAGAAAAATATCGCAATCTTTATGTTACATGGCTTTGCACGGCTTGCGTTCTTTGCTGGACTTACTGCAAAACCGCTTTCAGATTACCGAATTCGGAATCGGGAATTGGGAATGGGGAGTCGGGAATTGGTAGGCCCTCCCGCATTTCTCAAGCATTCTTCTCGAAGGTTGTAGATTCACATCTCCCCGTCTCCCCGCGTCCCTCACCGTCTGCTTTAAGACGACGGAGTTACATTGTTGCTGTGCAGGTCTTGAGGAGATTGAAACAGAGTTTCGAGATAAACTCTAGCAGCTTGGCGGTAGCTGCGCGACGCTTCCGGCGTACCGCTGTCGGCATTCTGCAACAAAAACAGCGACAGGGCCGCGCAAAATACTCGGTCTAGATCCCATTCTGGATGGGTTTCCAGGTAAGTTTTGAGAGAATCGTGCAGCGTTTCGGGAATTTCGGCAAAAATACTGACTGTTGGGTTCATCATTTTTTTTAGTCTCGCTAATAAATTGAAAACAGAACCCCCCTTTCGGCCGGATACAGGTGCAGGCACAGCCGAAATCAGAGCGCTTTTTTTTTAGGTCGGTCGCATCATTGTGCGCTATCAGGGGGTGGGTTTGTCAATGTTGCGAAATGTTACAAACTGCTTTATGTAAAAAAAAGATTTACGAAACCATTAGCTTTTAAGGGCATCTTTTGTTACATAACTTTATATTTTTTGGGTTTGTATGAGGGATTGGGCAGCAGGTTAACGAAATCCCCAATTCCGCAGCAAGATCCGACCGTGCCGTTAATTTCTGTGGAAAACTTCCTCAAATCTGTGGAAAACCTCAGACTTGCCTGTGGAAACGCTGTGGAATGTTTAGGGAAAAGTCAGGCAAAAAATAAGAATTGCAAAGGGCATGGGGCAAAGGGCATGGGGCATGGGGCATGGGGCATTGGGCATGGGGCATTGGGCATGGGGCATGGGGCATTGGGCATGGGGCATTGTTGACTGTTGATTAATGTTATTGGTTATTTGTTATGAGCCACTGCAAAGAATTAACAACTGACAACTGACAACTGACAACAATCAACTTCCTAAGTGCCACTCTGCGGCTTTTTGGCGGATAATCGCCAGTTCTTGGGGCGGCATTTTGTCGAGATTGGCCAAAATAAAGCTCATGCGACCGATCGATCCAAGCTTGTCCCGGTGGCGCGCGAGGAAGTCCCAGTAGAAGAAATTGAACGGACAGGCATTTTCGCCCGATCGCACTGTGCGATCGAATTTGCACCCCCGACAATAATCGCTCATTTTATTGATGTAATTGGCAGAAGCAGCGTAAGGTTTCGACGCCAACACACCGCCGTCAGCAAACAAACCCATGCCCAGCACATTAGTCTGCATTACCCAGTCGCAGGCATCAACAAACGCGCTGTGGAACCACTTTTCTAGTTCCTGGGGCGAGATTCCCGCAATTAGACCAAAATTGCTCAAAATCATCAACCGCTGGATGTGGTGCGCGTAACCGCTGCCTTCGACTTGAGTTAAAACTTGGCGCAAACAGTTCATATCTGTTTTGCTGGCGTCCCAAAAAAACTCCGGCAGCGGCTGAGTGTGGTTGAACCAATTCTTCTGAAAATAATCAGCATCCACGTAAAAATACACACCGCGAATGTATTCTCGCCAGCCGATAATTTGGCGGATAAAACCTTCGACGCTGTTTAAATTTAAGTTTTTTTCTAGGTAGGCATTTTCGGCAGCTTGAATAACTTCTAAAGGATGCAGCAAGCCAATATTGAGATAGGGAGAAATTAGGGAATGCCACATTGTTTCCTCCCCCGCGACCATCGCATCTTGATAAGGGCCGAAAGCGGGTAGACGCTGTTCTATGAAGTTATCTAATACTTGCAGTGCTTGCTCTCGCGTAACCGCCCAGCGAAAAGGTTCAATATTTCCGTAAGTTTGGAAAGATAGAGATTTAACTTGTGCGATAACTTCTTGAGTTACGGCGTCCGGTTCAAACCAAACAGCTTTCGGTGTATTCAATTTGCCTTTTGGCGGCTGGCGATTTTCTTTGTCAAAATTCCACTTGCCTCCGACAGGTTTATTGCCATCCATTAAAACTTGGAAACGCTGGCGGCTGGCTCGATAAAAGTCTTCCATTAACAAACGTTTGCGGCTTGATGCCCAATCTTTAAATTCTGTTTCTGTCCAAAGGAATTGATTGTTGGGAATTAGGGTTATTTGGCAGGGAAGTTGCAAGTTTTGAAGGATCTGTAAAAAAGGTCGATCGTTCGGTGCCATCACCCGTAATTCGGTGATGTTGTGAGCTTTAACCCAAGCTGTGAGAGGTGTTTCAAAGTCGCCCGATTTTGTGTAAGTGACTTGGCAGCCACTACCGCGCAATTCTTCTGCAAAGTGTCGCATTGCCGACCAAATTAATACTAATTTTTGTCGGTGGTAGGGGCGCTGTTGAACGTGCTGCCAAGATTCAATTAAAATTACGGGTAGGGCAGATTTATCATCAAGCGTGAGGTTAAGAGCAGCTTGGTTGTGCCAAAGTTGATCGCCTAATATCCAAACGCCAACAGTCATTTTACTTTTTTGCTGTGAAAGTTAATTTTTACTTTTCATGAGGGCTGGTTGTCTATTCAGGAAACTTAATTCGCTGACAACTTACAACTTATGATTTTTCAGTTTTTCCTGAGAAGCTATTATAGCATAACATTGATTTCCCAAGATAGGGACACCGACCAGCAAATTTAAATTTAATGTCGTTTAATGTCGGTGTCTCCTTCAGATGCTAATAAATCGATCGGCTTCTCTAGTGACGAAAATAATGTTACCGTTATCCCAAAATACGGTAAAATGTTTGTCTGGCTTACCACAAACAGCTAATACCAGGTTGTTTAAATAGCCGTCATAGGGGTATAAATAATTAGCTTCTCTCCAGAAATGAGGCTTTTTTTGCATTTTTTGCCATTTTTTAGGAGAAAGTAAATGTTCGATTACTTCAATGGCTAAGACAACATCAAATGAGTGCAGTATAGCAGTATATCGGTATCGAGGAGTTCGTAAATATCTGCTTGGATCGACTGACACTCGGGGACAATTTGACGGGAGATGGTAATTCCGGGTGCGGGCGTGTCAACGCCGACTACTTCGCAGCCGTGCTCTGCGATGACATGACTGAGGTTGCCATTGCACTCTACTGAGATCCAAAACTCGGAGTTTTGTCTGGCTAGCCTTTTGAGGTGTCGCTAGCATTTCTAAAAGGGGAGATATCAAATAAGCGCGATGATATCTGGCAGGGTTGTTTGTGTAATAATATGTATAATTGCTAAAGTTTTTTTTCGCCGATTAAGCTATGGAGACTATTGCCGAGACCGCAAATTTACAGGGGGTGGGTACACTGTTTGGGCCGATGTTTGCCATATTAGGGTTGTGAGAGTCGATCGGCGACTCGATCGTCTCATTGTTTGACAGGTGAATTGTTGTCACCGAATCAAACCGAATCAATCGGATGTCAACCGAAATCTTTGACCGGGTGCAAAATCTCGAATCGCCCCTTCCATCGCCCATCTCAAAGGAGGCGTTTGGAAAAAAAAAGTCCGATCGAGCGATAATTCTCTCGGTACACCAGCCGGAGACACAACTTTTTGCCTCTTACCTTTGGCCCAAGAGTGCAGCCATGCGATTCTACCTTCAACCAACTGCGGTCTGTCAACCCTAGGCTTTTTTGGAGGCTGAAAGATTTTGCCCCGGGGCGATCGGGTGCAAGTGGAGCGGAAAATTATGCCGGGAAGTGTGACCTAGATCACAGACATCGGGCAAACAAATTGCTGAGCATCTTTAGGTGAAGACACTTAGAATCGAGATTACTACAGTGGCTTCTATAATTATGTTTAACTGTTGTTTGAAAGCTGTGTTGTCTGGTCAGCAGAGCAGCCTGGACAGATTTGCTAGTCGGTCTGGTTTATTGCACTATGGTCGCTGTTGGGTGTTGCACCTTAATTTAGATATGTCCTATGGTTAAGTTAGGTCAATCCTCCTTTCGCCGTATTTTACTGTCGCGGATTTTGTTGCTCAGCGTACCTGTTCTACTGGTGGGGGAGTATGTTACCTATCGCAAGGCACGCTCGACGCTTCTGGAAACTGCTCGTCAAAACTTGACAGAAAGTGCCGTCAGAAAAGCAGAAACTATTGAACAGTGGGCGAAATCGCTGAAGTCGAATCTGATCGGCGCTTCGGAAAACTCGATGTTGCAGTCTGTAGAGCCGAAGGATTATCAAAAGTTTATCGCGCAATTAGGGCAGCGGTTGCCAGCGCAGGTTGATTGCTTGCAATTGACTAATTTACAGACAAATCAAGTGATAGCAAGCACTTGCGGGCAGCAGCCCATTCAGTCGCTGCCTGCCAAATTTTGGCCGCAAGTGCAGCAGCAGCAAGCGCTGCTTGACGACAAGAGCGTTTACATCAGTCTGTCGTGGCCTCAACAGCGACAGGGGAAAGCAAACGACAAGAAGGTGGCTTTGGGTGCTGAGGATTTTCCCGATGCGAGTAAAGAAGGCCGCGACAGCCAAGTGAGTTTGGTGTTGAGCGCTCCTGTTTACATTCGTCGGGGCAACAGCAGGCAGTTGAGTTATGCTTTGAGTTTGCAGTCTGCCCTGCCAGTGCAAACCAGCGCTCCCAAGGGTTCTCTAGCGGGCTATACGGTGGCGATCGACCAAGATGGGACGATTTTGGCGCACCCGAATATCAACCGCGTGGGCCGCAATATCGACCAAGAGGCAGATGCCGATCGACTAAAAAGTATTGTCAGAAGGGCGATCGCCGGCGGAACAGCTTTTCTCCACCTATTTTCCTTTGAAAGAAATGGTGTAGAGCTGCTAGCCGGATACGCTGCTATCCCGAGTCCTTCAACTAAACAGGAGAACAGCAAGTGGATTATTTTAGCTGTCTCTCGTTTAGATTACGCTCTGTCAGGTTTGGAAGAAATTCAGCAAGTTTTATTTAATCTAATTGTAGGTTTGATTGCTGCTAGTATCATCGCGACTTTATATCTATCTCGCGACTTGGCGCGTCCTTTAGAAAAACTGCGAGACTATGCGCTGAAAGTGGATACAGAAGCACCGCAAACAGTGCCGCAAAATTTCCAAATTAGAGAATTCAATCAACTATCAGAAGCACTCAACAGCATGGTACAGCGCCTCAGATCCTGGGCCAAAGAATTGGAAGTCGCAACCAAGGAAGCGCAAGTTGCCAATCAGTTAAAAAATGAATTTTTGGGCAATATTTCTCACGAATTGAGAACGCCGCTCAACGGGATTATTGGTTTTATTCAAATTGTACGCGACGGCTACTGCGATGACCGAGATGAAGAGATGGAATTTTTGCAGCGGGCCCACGACTCGGCAATGCAATTGCTCAATATTATTAATGATATTTTGGACATTGCTAAAATAGAAGCCGGCACGTTCTCCATGATGTTAGAAGTAGTTGATATTACCCAGGTACTTGAAGACGCGATTGATTTGCAAACAACTCAAATTGAGGAAAAAGGTTTGAAGTTAAGTTTGCCAGCTCCTCACGCTCCGATTATTGTTCATGCCGATCCAGAGAAGCTAAAACAGGTGTTTTTGAACGTGTTGAGCAATGCCGTTAAGTTTACAGAGTCGGGCAGCATTAGTATATCTGTGCGGCTAGAATCGAGGAAGAATTCTGCTAATTTTAACGGCAGTGCGGAAAGTACGACTGGCCCCACCGATCAAAGCGATTGGGTGGTGGTGACAATTAAAGATACGGGAATCGGTATCGATCCCGAGCAGCAGCAGAAATTGTTTCAACCTTTTGTGATGGCTGATGGTTCTACAACTCGCAGGTTTGGCGGTAACGGTTTGGGCTTGGCTATCTCGCGAAGGATAATGGAATCTATGATCGGAAGCATTACCCTGTACAGCACGGGTGCGAATCAAGGTACTGCGGTGATGATTTCTTTGCCTGTCAATCAGCAGTCAAGTTTTTATTTTCACAGCCCAGACTTGGTAACGGAAAATGGAAATTTCAAATGTTAGGAGTGATTTTTCCAATCTAAAATCTAAAATCTAAAATGGTATTAGGGGCTGTCCGCCGAGTTCGAGGGATTTGCTCAAAGCGCTGAGAATGCGGATTAATTCGACGGAGGCGGAGCCGGAAGAGGTAGGGCAGGGGGTATTTGTTTGCACGCAGTTGAGGAAACGATCGCACACTTGACGCAGCGGTTCTACTCGTTCTAAACTCAACACTTCGCGACCTTTGATGCTAGTAGTTTTCTGCGGTGCGATCCTCTTCGTTGGCGTAGCCCCCGTAGGGGCGGGCTTCGCTAACGCACTTTCAAAAGAGTTATGCTCTTCGCCCTCGCAATTGTGATTGTCGCGCTGCAAAATCAGGGGACTTTCTGGCGACATTTCATCAAAAATCAAGGTTCCCAAACTGCCAACAACTGTTAAGCGCCGTTGTTTGTCTGGATTTAGCCAGCACAGGTGAATAAATGCTTGAAATCCGTCGGGATAGGTGAGCGTTACCCAAACTAAATCTGCTAGTCCTTCTGCGGGATTAACACTCAGCAGTGAAGGAGCAAATTGATTTTCTATTTCTGCTGCTGCTGCTTGATTTATTCCTTCTTCCTTCTTCCCTCTTCCTTCTTCCTTCTTCCCTCTTCCCTCTTCCTTCTTCCCTCTTCCTTCTTCCTTCGGAAATACAGTGCCGATCGCCCTTACTTGAATTGGGGTTTGTTCGAGCCAAGTATTGAAAATAGCGATATCGTGAACGGCCAAGTCCCAAAGGGCATCAACGTCGTGCCGCACCGGTTCAAAATGCGTGCGCTGGGCGTAACCGTAGCGCAATTTTCCGAGTTGATGCTGTTGAATAATTGTTTTACCTCGATCGACTGCTGGATGAAACAGATAAGTGTGGTCAACGAAGAGTTGCCGCTGCTTTTTTTCGGCTAATTGACAGAGTTCTATTGCTTCAGTCAGGTTGAGGGCGAGGGGTTTTTCTGCTAAGACGTGGTAGCCTTGTTTCAGCGCTGCTGCTGCGAGGGTGTAGTGTGTGGAAGCTGGAGTGGCGATCGCCACAGCTTCCAGTCCCGGCAATGCTTGCACTTGAGACCAATCGGCAGCTAGAATCACCGAGGCATCGAGATTAAACTGTTTTTGGACGGCCGCCAATGAATCTCGATTCGGGTCTACCACCGCTAAAACTTGGCTGTTGGGATGTTCGAGAAAGTTGCGAATGAGGTTAACTCCCCAGCGGCCTGCACCCAATACAGCTATTCCGATTTTCATTGATTATAATTTCAAAAATCGCACAGCAATTATAGCATATTTTGTGATTATTATCTATGTTTTAATTCAAAAAAATCACTGTTGGCTGTTGACTGTTGGCAGTAGTTATTGGTTATTGGTTATTTGTTAGCTGCTACCAATAACCAATAACCAATAACTGATAACACCAGTCTACTGACTACTGACTGCTGACTGCTGACTGCTGACTAATTTATTGAAAGCTGCCTGAGCCGCTGCTTGTTCGGCCGCTTTGATCGATCGACCTTTTCCCTCTGCTACCAACTTTCCCTGAATGAGAACTTCTGCGGTAAAACGATCTTCCCCGCCCTGCACTCTCCCGGTTTCTTGCACGCTATATTTGGGCAAAGTTTTGTATTTGCCTTGAGTTAACTCTTGGAGAGCAGCTTTGTAGTTTTGGCGGGCCGGATCGCTGCGAATTTCCGCCGCTAAGCGTTGAAAGTGAAAATCTAGCCAAGGGCGAATTAATTCTAAGCTCTGGGTACTCAAATAAAGCGCGGCGAGTACGGCTTCCAAAGCATCGGCCAGCCGGGGTTCAGCGCCTGTTTTGTCCGAGGCGGCGCTGCTGGAAACAATTAAATATCGATCGAACCCGTAACTTTCAGCAATTTTAGCAAGAATGCGATCGCTCACCAAGATCGATCGAATAGCAGCAAATTCCCCCACCGTACAGTCGGGATAAATCTCAAACAACAATTCCGACGCCGCCAGCCGCACGACTGCATCGCCGACAAACTCTAGTTGCTCGTAATTTGCCTTAGCTGACGCACTCGCATGAGTCAAAGCTAAATCGAGGAGATGCCATTTTATCGAAGCATCCTTCGTCAGTCCCAATTTTTGAATTAATGTTTCAAGTTGCTTTTGGCGACCCGGATAAATCATACCATTTTAGATTTTAGATTTTAGATTTTAGACTTTAGATTTTAGACTTGGGAATAACTCATGAATATCCGGGTTGGGAGCTTGTCAAAAGTTGCATTCTTTTTTGAAAGTGGGATAAAATTCATATTAATAAAAAAAATCCTTGAAAAACTAAATATTTCTCCGGGTGCTTATAGCGAACCTTACCCAAAATAAGGCAGGTCGAAAAGATTTGTTGGCCTTATTCCCAAGCGGTAATTTTACAGGGCTTACGCACAGACTCTACCTGTAGGGCGATGCACACCGCATCTTACAACTACAGATAGTTTAAAAAATGACTCCTTGCGTAAGTCCTACAGCATATTCCATGTATATGTATTACACATAATCTTGTAGTAAGTAAGGTGCGTCGCTTTCAGAGTCAATCTGCAAGTTCCATTTAAAAGGTCGCAGATCCGCACCCTACATATTAACATCACACAATATAAATATAGCGGCTGCTGTACTTCATCAACCTGGAATATGCTGTATTTTAATTAAATTGAGGGGAGGGGAAAAAGTCGGACATAAGCCGGGTTCTGTTCTCTCAACTGCAAGCAGTTTTCGAGGGCAGTTATCTATCTGGGACGCCTGTTACCAGACGCCTCAAGCGGTACCAAAAAACGGAACTGGTAAAAAACCAACCGTAGTCCCTCCGACCTTGCTCCCAACTGGGGTTTACCGAGCCAGCACCTCTCGATGCTGCTGGTGCGCTCTTACCGCACCTTTGCACCCTTACCAAATTAGTTGTTGCTTCCCAGTCAAAAATCCTCAGTTACTTACTAATGACCAATGACTGCTGACTAATGACTAATTGGCGGTATCTTTCTGTGGCACTATCCTCACGATCGCTCGCACTGGGCGTTACCCAGCAAGTTTGGTTTTTCGGGAGTCCGGACTTTCCTCAGACAAGCTTTCGCTAATCCGCAACCGCCTGCGCCTACTTTTCCCCCAGATTTATTGTACGCGATCGTTCGTCAATCAATTTGGAATTTTAGATTGACGATTTTAAGTTGTCGCCCACTTAATTTTGACATCTGTGTTTATTCAAACTCTTGTGCGGTGGGCAGGAAAGCCCGCCAAACAATTAAATTTAAATGCAAATCCGCTTAAATTCACTCACGGATGAATCTGGAGGCTTAAAAATTTTGGATTTATGATGCAAGGATTTATGACACGGCTTCAACTAGGGCCAGGACACCTTTTTCCATAACAGGATTTTGAGTTATTCAATCCTCTATCCAAAATTTAAAATTCGGTTATTTTGCTGAGTCATCTTTCACAGTAGAAAAGTTTTCAAACCAGCCGCGCCGCCAGAAGAAGTAAACTAAACCCGAGGCGATCGCTACCATCACCGCCCAACAAAGCGGATAGCCAAAATACCAATTCAGTTCCGGCATATTCAAGGGCGATTTCTCTGTATTAAAATTCATCCCGTATACTCCCGCCACAAAAGTTAGAGGAATAAAAATACTCGAAATTACCGTCAGCAATTTCATAATTTCATTCATTTTATTACCAACCGAAGACAGGTAAACATCCATTAAACCCGAAGACAACTCTCGATAGGTTTCCACCATATCCATCACCTGCACCGTGTGATCGTAACAGTCGCGCAGGTAAATTCGCACTTCGGGACTAATCAAATCACTGCTATCTCGAATCAAAACATTAATTGCATCCCGCTGCGGCCAAATGGCGCGGCGCAGCGTCAGCAATTCTCTGCGGATTTTATAAATTTTTTCCAGGGTTTTGCGGGTGGGGTTCACCACCACTTCATCCTCTAGTTCTTCAAGGCGCTCTCCGTAAACTTCTAATACAGGGAAAAATCCATCTATAATCGAATCCAACAGAGTATAAGCCAGATAATCGGAGCCGTGTTTGCGAATAGTTCCTTGTCCTTTACGAATGCGATCGCGCACAGGATCAAAACAATCATAGTCCGGTTCTTCCTGAACAGTTAGCAGGTAATGTTCACCCAATATAAAGCTAACTTGTTCTTTGTGAAAATTATCTGAATTAGGCTTAATCATCACCATCCAGGCAATGATTAAAATGTGGTTTTCGTAATTTACAACTTTAGGGCGCTGGGGTACATTAACCACATCCTCTTGAGCCATAAGATGCAAATCAAAAACTTCGCCCATTTGGCGCCAAGTTTCGTTATTTCCCAATCCCAACATATCAACCCAAGAAACAGATGCTGTATCTAAATACGCAGCAGCTTCTTGAGGATTTGCCAATTGGGCGCGAGTAGCTGCTGTCTCGCAATAGTCAATTAATACAATCTCGGGAGGCGGCGCATCGGGTTCTAAGTCGAGAGTTCCCGGCGGAGCCCCCGGATCGTCATAAAAATAGTCAACGTAGGAATCATCATCATCATCATCTTTAATTGGTTTGGCAACTGCACTAGAAGTATGTATGCTTTTGTATACCATGCTCATATTCCTGACTTTTAGAACCTTGAATTAGATTATCATTTTTCCAGTAAAACTACCAATTCCCAATGACAACTGACAACTGTCAACTGTCAACCGTCAACTGACTAATTACCTCTGCCGAATTGGAATCTCGATCGTGAATTCAGTTCCCTCTCCCGGCGCGGAAATGCACCGCAGCGTGCCTCCGTGTCTTTCTACCACAATCTGATAGGAGATAGACAGTCCCAAACCTGTACCTTTGCCTACAGGTTTAGTAGTAAAAAACGGGTCAAATATCCGAGATTTAACAGATTCTGCCATTCCCGCCCCGTTATCTGAAATTGCGATCGCAACCCAATTGTTCTCGAAAACCTCCGTGCGAATCCGAATCCAAGGCAACGAGTCGCAACTTAAAGGTAAACTTGGAAAATCTTGCCGTTCCGTTTCCGAAGCAGTCGCCAATTCCAGCTTCCTATTCCTGACATCTGCTAAAGCATCAATAGCATTATTTAAAATATTCATAAACACTTGATTTAACTGTCCCGCGTAGCAATGTATCGGTGGCAGTTTTCCATATTCTTTAACTATTTCAATCGGGCGACTTTTGCCATTCTCTTTAAGTCTGTGTTGCAAAATTAACAGAGCGCTGTCAATTCCTTCGTGAATATTAACACGCTTAATATCTGATTCTTCCAAGCGGGAAAAGTTACGCAAAGATTGAACAATTTGGCGAATTCGCTCGGCTCCGGTTTGAATTGAATTCAGCAGGTGCGGGAAATCCTCTTTGATAAATTCCAGTTCTATTTCTTCAGCACACTCCGCGACAACAAAAACAGGTTCCGGGTAATGTTGTTGATACAAACTGCACAGTTGCAGCAAGTTTTTGGCATACTCGCTAGCGTAAGTGATATTGCCGTATATAAAACTGACAGGATTATTAATTTCGTGAGCAATCCCCGCGACTAGCTGTCCCAAACCCGACATTTTTTCCGCTTGAATTAGTTGAGTTTGAGTCCTTCCTAATTGTTTTAATGTTTGCTCTAGCTGGTGATTTTTATGTTTTAATTGAGATTCAGCCTGTTTGCGGTTGGTAATATTGCGGGCGATAGCGATCGCTTGATTCGAGTTAAAAGGCAGCAATCTAGCTTCATAAGTTTCTTCTCCGGCAGGCAGGGGTAGCGAATACTCTAGATTAACAGGAGTTCTATTTTCTGAAAGTTCGAGCATTGCCTGCTCGAATTGGCTGGCGGCGGTTGTCGGCAAGATATCGATCATTCGTTGGCCCACAAAATACTCGGGACTCAGGTACAAATCCGGTGAGTTTCCTGACAAGTAATCCAAAATAATGCCGTCAGCATTGATTCGGAAATACAAATCGGGCAATGCCAGAAAAACCGCTTCCAACTCGGAAGTTTTTTGGCGCAATGCTTCTTGGGCGAAGTAGCGATCGCTAATATCAACAATCACCCCATCCAAACAGCCAACGTTCCCATCTGCGTCGAACACCGGAGAACCTTTATCCCACACCCATTTAACCGTCTCGTCTGCTGCTAGCAACCGGTATTCCAAGTTATAAGACTCTTTATTTTCTATTGCTTGCCGAATAGTGGCTTCTACTTTTACCAAATCTTCCGGGTAAATAATGCTAGCAAAAGTCCTACCTCCTCTGTTCAAAGGCGAAATAAAATCTTTAGCAGGGTAGCCCGTTAGCAAGTAAACGGCATTGCTAATAAAACTTGTCGAAAAATCGCATTGCCAGCGATAAACCACTCCCGGAATATTCGCTACCAAAGACCTAAATCTGGTTTCGCTACGGCGCAAAGCTGCTTCCGATTCATGGCGTTCTGTAATATCGCGAGCGAAAGCTAGCACTGCAAATATATTGCCTTCAGCGTCGCGCAGGGGAAGTTTTTGGGTGTCAAAAATATGTACTGAACCGTCTGCAACAGTGGCAGGATCGCAGGGATTGTGGATGATTTCGCCGGCTAGTACAGCAAAGTCGTCTGTGCGGAAACCTCGGATATTTTTGGCAGAATTTCCAAACACTAGCTCTACTGAAAACCCTAAGTCTAAATCGGATTTGCCAATTATTTCTTCTACTGTTTTGCCGATCGCTTGAGCGAAACTCCTGTTGACCAAAATATAGCAAAAATTTTTGTCTTTGGCAAAAATCCAGTCGCTGGTTTTGTCTATTACTGTACGCAGCAGTTGTTCGGAACGTTCGGTTTTTTCCAAAGCTACCTGCAGTTCTAGTTCCAGGCACTTGCGAGCAGTAATGTTTTCAAAAGCAACGCCGACGCAGTTGTTAGGTAATGGAAAAGCTTTAATAGAAAAAGCGCGAGTTATTCTGCCGCCTTCATCGCAGTCAATATCTTCAAGTTCTACGGCTTTTTGGCCCAGAATTACCGAAGCAAATGCTTGGGGAATGTTTTTCGATCGCAGGTGGGGAAAAATCTCGTCGATTGTCATGCCCAAAACGTCGGCCATTTCTAATCCGGTAAACAGGGTAGCAGCGGGATTCGAGGCGATCGCCCTGAGAGTGCTGTCATCGTCTATATTTTCTAAATGGTAGACGTACAAACCAATTTGCATATTCTCGACAATTTGGTCGTAGAGGCGCACGCTTTCGTCTACCTGCCTGCGTTCGGTAATATCTTCAGTAATCCCCAAAACGTACTGAGGATGGCCGGAGGCGTCGAGAATTGGCACTTTGCGGGTGTGCAGTATTCTCATACCTTTGTGGCGAGTTTGAATCGGCTCTTCGGCTATGTCTTTAACAGTAGATTGGTTGTGATTACCGGTCAATATTTCCCTGTCTTGAGCGGTGAAAACATCAGCTTGTTCTTTGGGGTAAATATCGTAGTCATTTTTGCCGATCGCCTCTTGAGAGGTAACACCTGCGATCGTTTCTCCCGCTTTATTCCACAGCACAAATTTCAGCGAAGAAGCATCTTTAGCAAAAACTCCCACAGGCAGATTTTCTACTACGGAATTGAGGAACCCTCTAGCTGATTTTAATTCAGCTTCTGCACGCTTGCGTTCGATGCCTAAAGCGATGACATCGGCAACCGATGCTAAAGTTTCCTGAAAGGGTGCACTCAGCGGTTGGCGGCTGATAATTACCATGACTCCTACCAGCCGTTCTTCGACAATTAAAGGGTAGCCGGCGAAGGTGAGAATTTGCTTGGGTATTGGGCAATTTTCCGTCTTTTGACTGGTGTTGATATTTGCTACTTCGGAACTGTGTGCCTCTGTTGCTTTCGCGGATTCTTCCTCTGGGAGTCCTAAATTATTCAGTTCAAATCCGCAGTCAAATTCCGGTTTTTGCTGTTTGGCGATCGAGTTAACCTTACTTGCAATAAAGTTAGCCCGATCGTCTGTGCGGCTGTAGATTCCCGAGACTGCTTGCAATTGCCAAACATTGTATTGAGAGTTAAAAGTCCAAATTTCAGCAGAGGCGACATCGAGATTTCGCACCATTGCCTCGCAGCAGGGAAGCAGGATATCTTGAGGGTGTTTGGTGAGGGTAATACCCACATCGGCTACCATTGCTGTGAGGCGAGAAGCTTGGGCTTTTTCTGCTTCCAACCGTTTGCGATCGGTGATGTCTTCCACCAAAGAAAGTACGGTAAAAGTTTCGCCGCTGCGAATAATCGAGTTGAACCAGCGACACCAAATTACCTGTCCGCTTTTAGTTTTATTTTGATTGATTGAAGTATTGCCTTTGCCGCTGGCCAGTTCGAGTTCGATCGCGCTTACAACCTCTCTATCCTCTTCACAAACCAAAGCCAAATCGCCGAACTGCTTGCCCATCATATCATCGGATGTCCAGCCAAAGATTTCTTCAGCGCGTTTCGACCACTGAACTATCCGAAAATCTTCATCCCAGCCTACCATTGCCAGGGGACTGTTAGCTGCATTCAACCACAGTAAATGGTTCGATCGCCGCAACTGTTGAGTTTTCTGCTGCTGCCAGCGGTAGTGCCTGGTGATATCTCTACCGACGCCGAAAACCCGCATCTGGTTGCTAGAGGCATCCAGCGCTGGCGTGTAAGCCGTTTCGTAAATTTTAATCGCGCCGTCTGCCGCCGTCACCTTGTGAATTGCCAGCCTTTTTTTCCCTGTGATAAATACTTGTTGCAGGCAGGAATCAATCTGGGAAATTATGTTTTTAAGAGCAGCATTATTGGGATATAATTTTAATAATTCCTGATGATTTTTGTTGACTATTTCAGCAGGCTCCAATCCCATCCAAGCAGCAGCGACAGGATTGATGGATAGGTACTTTTGCTGTCGATCGCACTCTAGGAAAGCATCAACAGAGTTAGAGAAAAAAGACTGTAACGAGTTGATAACTTCCTGCATGGGTATTTTTCGATCGCTTGCAAGTTAAGCTCTAAAATTTTCCTAAAGTTAGTTTAGCTCACTCAAATATTTTTGCACACTTTACTGCGGCGGTTCCAGGTGCAATTTTCGCTGCAATTTTCGGTTGAGTTCCCTATACTACAAAAATTTCAAGGAAATAGTATTTTTTGGAATATAACTTAATTAGAGCAGATGCTCTTTTTTTAAACAAGACGCAGCAGATATAAAAGGGAGAGGGGGA